>JANOZI010000479.1:0-14001 GCA_031429375.1 Acidobacteriota bacterium
CTTCGCGGCATCGCTGTCGGCGCAGTCGCTGTCGTACTCGCGCGGGCAGAACGTGTCGCCCGCCTACGAGGGATGGGAAGAAGGCGGCGACGGCACGCGCTACTTCGTCTTCGGCTACATGAATCGCAACTGGGAAGAAGAGATCGATGTCCCGGTCGGGCCCGACAACGGCTTCAACGCCGGCGACGCCGATCAAGGGCAGCCCACGCACTTTCTTCCCCGCCGCAACCGCTTTGTGTTCCGCGTGCCGGTGCCCAAGGGGTTTGGCGAGAAAGACGAGCTGATCTGGACGCTGAAAACGCAAGGCAAGGTCGAGCGCGCGTATGCCAGCCTGCGGCTCGATTATCAAATCGACGATGTCGTGAGGGCGTCCGAGACCGGTGCGCTTGGCGCGGGCACCAGCAGTCCTGAGATTCGCGCCAACAAGCCGCCGACGGTCGAAGTACAGGGACGAAAGGCGCTCGACGCGCGGGTGGGGCAGCCGATTACGCTGACGACCCTCGTCACCGATGACGGCGTGCCGAAGCGGCGCGGCACCGGCCTCGCCGGCGCCGCGGTGTCCAACCCCGGTTCTCGCCGCGACGTCACCTCCACTCCGCCCGACTCGGAGGCACCGGTGCGCGCCAATCGCGCCATGCAGCCGCCCGCTCGCGTCACTGTCGGCAAGAACGTTGGACTGCACCTCACGTGGTTCGTCTACCGCGGTCCAGGTACCGTGCACTTCAGCCCCGAACAAGTGATGTCGTGGGAAGACACCCGCGCGGGCGCCAATTCCCCGTGGGCGCCGATTTGGGTGCCACCCGCAATGCCGGCCGACGGCAAGGTCGAGGTGCAGGCCACGTTCAGCGAGCCTGGCGTCTACGTGCTGCGCTCACGTGCGGACGACGGCGCGCTGACCGCTGATGGACAAGTCACCGTCACTGTGACGCGGTAGCGAAATCAGTCACGACCGCAGCAATTTCTACACGCGCACCGGTTGCGCTTCAGCTGGATCGTCCCTCGCTCTTCCGAATTTCGTCGCTCGCTTTCACTGAGTGTGCGCGAGAGGGACCAGTGTAATCACCTGCGGTACCACCGGCTGATGCCGTCGGTGTTGGCCGCATCCTTGCTCTAACCCTCTTCAAAAGGGACTCGGCAATTGCCACGCGGAGAAGCGTGCGCCGAAGAGGAGGATTGATGACGTTGATGAGAAAGTTCACGCTCGCCTGTGTTGTGGCCACCGCCGCCGCAGTGCTACCCGCCCCCGCCCACGCGCAGGGCCCGGCCAACCAGGACACCTACTTCACGTTCAGCGCGCCGGTCGAATTGCCGGGCGCCACGCTGCCTGCGGGACGGTATCTGTTCGTGCTGGCCGACAGCCCGAGCAACCGCCACGTCGTTCGCGTCATGAGCGAGGATCGCAAGAAGATCTACACCACCGTGATGGCCATCCCGTCGTACCTGGTCGGCAAGCCAAGCGACGAACCTGAAATCCGCTTCATGGAGGCTCCGGAGAACGGCCCGCATGCCATCAAGCTGTGGATCTATCCAGGCCGCACGACCGCCCACGAATTCCTCTATCCGCGCAGCCAGGCCACGCGGCTGGCGCGCGCGACCAGCGATTCCGTGCTGACGGTGAAGACGGAAGCCCCGGTCGGTGAGACCGTGGTTGACACCGACATGACGCGGATCGATCGCGAAGGCCGCGATGCTGCCATGACCACCGACACCGCCACGCTCGAAGCGGATGCCGGCGCCACGCGCGGCACGATCGACGCCGAGGAATCGATGCAGGCATCGTCGACCACGTCGCAGCAGGTCGAGACCGCCTCGACACCGGATCGCCGACGCGTCGAACCGGCGCCGGCACCGCGGACGCGCCGCGCCGCTCGATCGGAACTTCCGGGCACGGCCTCGCCGCTCCCGCTGATCGCCTTGATCGGTGTGGGTGCGCTGGCCGGCAGCGCGTGGCTGCGTCGTTCGCGACGCTCCACGACGCGCTAAACGCGACGACGATCGACCGGGGGATCTCGCGTCCCTCCGGCCCTCGGCTCGGGGCTAACCCCGAGCCGGGGATGACCTCGAGTTTGAATGGCGAGGGCCGTAGAGCTGCTTATGACTATCCGCTGGGCCATGGTTGCCGTACTGCTTGCGTTCGCTTGTGCGCGCCCGCAAACGGCCGCGATGGCCCAGGCGATCGCGATGCCGGCGCCCGGCACTCAACCGGTGTTTTCCGCCAATTCCGAGCTCGTGGTGCTGCACGTATCGGTTGAGGACTCGAAGCGGCGATACGTGCCGGGGCTCGGCAAGGACGCCTTCAAGGTGTTCGAAAACGGCGAGGCGCAACAGGTCGCGATGTTTTCGGGCGAGGACGTGCCGGCCACCGTCGGCGTGCTGATCGACAACAGCGGCAGCATGGCACCGAGCCGCGAGCGCGTGATCGCGGCGGCGCTGGCGTTTACGGAGACCAGCCACCCCGAAGACGAGATCTTCGTGCTGACGTTCAACGAACACGTGCGTCAGGCCTGGGGACCTGCGGTGATGTCGGCGACCACGCCCGCGATTTTCAAGGCCGCCGTCGGCCGCGCCATCACCGCCGTCGGAATGACGGCGGTGTACGACGCCATCGACGAAGGACTGCGCCGCGTCCGCCGCGGCATTCACACCCGCCAGGTGCTCGTCGTGATCAGCGACGGGTCCGACAACGCGAGCGCGATCAAGGAACGCGACGTGATCCAGCGGGTGCATAATTCAGACGCCACCGTCTACGCCGTGGGCTTGACCGATCCGGTCACGCGCGCCGGCGATCCCGGCGTGTTGCGGAGGCTGACGAAGGCGACCGGCGGCAGGCTGTTCCAGCCGAAGCAGTCCGCTGAAATTCCCGCGGTCCTCGAAACAATCGCGCACGACATTCGCAGCGCCTACACCCTGGCCTACGTGCCGTCGCGCGCTACCGCCGCCGGCGCGCGCCGGATGATCCGCGTGCAGGCACGATCGCCGCAGGGCCGGGCGCTCTCGGTGCGATCGCGTGAGGGTGTGTTCCTCAAGACCATCACCGGAGGTGCGTCGCAATGACTCGCTGGCTGCGAACGTGGCTCGAGTGGACGCTGCTCGGTGTCGGCATCGGTTGTGTCGGCACGTTCGGGTTGGCTTCGCTCGAAGCGTATCGATTCGAGCGGTCGCAGGCCGCCGCCTTCGAGCGATCGGACGCAACACCGGATCGTACCGTCCGCACCCCACCCGGAGCGCTGGTCGGCCTGCTGTCGGTACCGAGACTGGGCCTGTCGACCGCGGTGGTCGAAGGCGACGATTCGAAATCGCTCTCGCTCTCGGCCGGTCACCTGTCCGACACGCCGTGGCCCTGGCAACCGGGCAACAGCGCGATTGCGGCGCATCGCGACGGCCGGTTCCGCGCCTTGCGCCACATCAAGGTCGGCGACGACGTCCGGCTGCGCACGTCGCGCGGCGAGCTGCGCTACCGGGTGCGCGAGTTGTCGATCGTCGAACCGGACGACCTCACCGTGCTGGCGCCACGAGAAAAATCATCGCTCACGCTGATCACCTGCTACCCGTTCACCTACATCGGAAACGCGCCCAAACGGTTCATCGTGCGCGCCGAACGCCTCGCCTCGCCCCCTGCTGCCAACTGATAGAATCGTCAGTGGTTCGGTTGATGAAGAAGATCCTGATCGCCAACCGCGGCGAGATCGCGGTGCGGGTGATCCGCGCGTGCCGCGACATGGGGATCGCCACGGTGGCGATCTATTCCGAATGCGATCGCGCGGCCCTCCACGTGCGGCTGGCCGACGAAGCGTGGCCGGTCGGCCCCAGCGCTCCGCGTGAGAGTTACCTGCGCATCGACACCATGGTCGAGGTTGCGAAGCAAGCCGGCGCCGACGCGGTGCACCCCGGCTACGGGTTCCTGGCAGAGAACGAAGACTTCGCCGCCGCATGCCGCGATGCCGGGTTGATCTTCATCGGGCCGTCGCCGGAGGCCATCGCCAGGATGGGCAGCAAGACGGCCGCGCGGCAGGCGGCGATTGCCGCCGGCGTGCCGGTGGTGCCGGGCACGGAAGAGCCGATTGGTGACGAGACGCCTGATGCCGATGTGGTGGCGGCGGCCGCGCGCGTCGGCTATCCATTGATGCTGAAGGCGGTGGCCGGCGGTGGCGGCAAGGGCATGCGGACGGTCGCCGGCGCCGAAGACCTGCCGTCGGCGCTGCGTGCCGCGCGCTCGGAAGCGCGGTCGTCGTTCGGTGACGCCGCGGTGTACCTGGAGCGGCGCATCCTCTCGCCGCGGCACATCGAAGTGCAGTTGCTGGCCGATCATCACGGCACGGTGCTGCCGTTTGTCGAACGCGAGTGTTCGATTCAGCGCCGTCACCAGAAGATCGTCGAAGAGAGCCCGTCGCTGGCGGTTGCGCCGGCGCTGCGCCGGCGCATGACGTCGGCCGCCGCCGCCGTGGCCAGGGCGGTGGGCTATACCAACGCCGGGACCATCGAGTTCCTGCTCGACGCCGACGGCGCGTTTTACTTTCTCGAGATGAACACGCGGCTGCAGGTCGAACATCCCATTACCGAGATGGTGACCGGGGTTGACCTGGTGCAGTGGCAAATCCGGATCGCCCGCGGCGAGCGTCTCGATCTCGATGCGGAGTTGATGCTCACGCCGCGCGCCCATGCGATCGAGTGCCGCATCTATGCCGAGGATCCGGGCAACGGCTTCATGCCGTCGCCCGGCCGCATCACCGGGTTGCGCGTGCCGCACGGGCCCGGCGTGCGCGACGACAGCGGCGCTTACGAAGGCTGGGACGTGCCGATCTTCTACGACCCGCTGATCTCGAAGCTCGTGACCTGGGGCGAGACGCGCGATCAGGCGATCGCGCGCATGAAGCGGGCGCTGGGCGAATACGACGTGCGCGGCATCCGCACGACGATTCCATTTTTCCAGTGGATCCTGTCGGACGTGGATTTCCTGGCGGGACGGTTCGATACCACCTTCATCGATCGCAAGATGGCGCAGCCCGGCGCTCCCCTGCTGCCGCCGATCGACGGCCGCCACGAAGAACTCGCGGCCATTGCCGCGGCGGTCTTCCTGTTCACGAAGCCTGCCGCCACGGCGGCGGTCCGTCCGGCCAGCCGCTGGCGCGACGCCGGGCGGTCGGAAGCGCTGCGATGACCTTCGACGTCCAGGTCGGCGAGGCCATCCGCACCGTGACCGTGCAACGCAAGGGGCCGTGGTTGCACGTTGAGATCGGCGGCCGCACGCACGCGATCGACGTCCGGCGCGTCGGCGGCGACAGGCTGTCGATGCTCATGTCGAATGGCGATGGCGCCAGGCCGGTGACCAGTGTGGACGCGGCGATTGCGGCCAACGGCACCCCGGGCGCGCTCGACGTGCACGTGGCCGGCCGGATCGTTCCCGTCCAGATCAGGCAGGCGGGGGCGTTCGGACGTCAGAAACGAGAGGGCGCCGGCGCGCCCGCCACCGGCCCGCAGCGCGTCGTCTCGCCCATGCCCGGCAAGGTGGTGCGGGTGCTGGTGTCGGCGGGCGACGAGGTGAAGGCCCGCCAGGGACTCGTGGTCGTCGAAGCAATGAAGATGGAAAACGAGTTGCGGGCCGCACGCGGCGGCCGCGTCCGCGAGGTCGCAGTCACCGAAGGACAGTCGGTGGAAGCGGGCACCGTCCTGATGGTCGTGGAGTAAGGCCCGGCGTGCCCGATCAGCCCATGCCGCCGGCGAGCCGGCCCGCGCGAATCACGGCAGCCCTGCGCGGTGCGGGTGGCACGACGTACCGTTACGCGCGCCGGTTCGCGGTCGCGATCGGCGTCGTGGTGGCGGTGCTGCTCGTGTCGATCATGACGATCGATCTCGGTCCCGCGCTCAGGGCGCGGGCCGAACGCGAAGGCACCCGCTGGTTCGAGCGCAAGCTGACCATCGGGCGGTTGGGCGTGCAACTGGCGCGCGGCCGCTTCGTGATCGAGGACCTGCAGATTGACGGCATGCAGCCGGGCGAGCCGCCCTGGCTCGTGGCCCGGCGCCTTGACGTGTCGCTGACGTGGCGGGCGCTGTTCGGGCGTGAAATCCTGCTCGACACCATCGAGATGACCGACTGGCGCATGGTGGTCGAGTCGTTTCCAGATGGCCGGCAGACATTTCCGCGCCTGACCGGTCCGCCCCGCGCGCCCCGGCAAGGGCCTGGCCTGGTGGTGACGACGCTGCAGTACGTGCACGCGCACCGCGGCGAGCTGGTGGTCAACGACTACGGCTCGGACTGGTTCATGGTCGCGCCGAATGTCGACGTCACGGTCTCGAAAGCCGGCCAGTATCGCGGCCGGATGCAATTCACCGACGGGACGATCAGAATCCAGAAATACCTGCCGATGTCGGCTGACCTGGTGGCGTCGTTCAAGCTGGACAACGGCAAACTCGCGTTCGATCGGATCGAGCTCGAGACCGATGGCGCGGTCTCCACCATCTCGGGTGTCGTCGACATGGCGCAGTGGCCGGAGCAGATGTACCAGGTCAAATCGCACATCCAGTTTCCGCGCATGCGCGAGTTGTTCTTTGCCAACGACAAGTTCAGCCTGTTTGGTGAAGGCGACTTCACCGGCACGTTCCACATGTTCAAGGGCGGGCGCGAGCTGAAGGGCGATTTCACGAGCGCGCTCGCCGGCGTCAACGACTACCGCTTTCCGAACCTGGCCGGCTCGGTAGTGTGGGTGCGCGATCGCATGGAGGTCACGCATGCGACCGCGGACTTCGCAGGCGGCAAGACCGCGTTTCACTACAAGATGGCGCCGCTCGGCAAGCCGGGCGTGCGGGCGCGCGCGGAATTCGAAGCCGACTACACCGACGTCGACCTCACGGCATTGACCGAGTTTTTTGAGATGCGGGGGCTGCGCCTCGAGGGCCGCGCCTCGGGCCGCAACGAGATGGCGTGGCCGCTCGGCCGCTATGCGGACCGCGCGGGTCACGGCACGGCGAGTTTCACGGCACCGCCCGGCGCGGTGTTGCAAGGGCCGGAATTGGCGGAGGGTGCTGCCGCCGAAGCGCGGCGGCGCACGACGATCGCCGGTCCGTTCAGCAATCACATCCCGATGAGGCCGGTCGCGGTCGCCGGGGAGGTCACCTACGCGTTCGACCCCGAGGCGATCCGCTTCGAGCCCAGCCGCATCCTCACCGAACATACCTACGTCGCCTTTGAAGGCGCCACCGCGTACGGCACGCGATCGAAGATTCCGTTTCGCGTTACGAGCCGGAGCTGGCAGGAGAGCGATCGTTTTCTCGCGGGGATCATGACCGCGTTTGGCGCGCCGACGAAGGCGATTGCGATCGATGGCATCGGCAAGTTCGACGGGGTCATGCTCGGCGCCTTCCGGCGGCCGCGCATCGAAGGCCGCATGACCGCGCAGGAGATGCGCGCGTGGGACGTGACCTGGGGCGAGATTGACGGCGACTTCGTCGCCGAGAACTCGTACGCGTTCATCAGCCGCGCCTCGATTCGCTCGGGCTTGTCGCGGATGGACGTGACGGGGCAGTTCTCGCTCGGCTACCCGCGCGCCGACGGCGGGGAAGAATTCGACGCCCGCATCCGCATCGAAAACCGCGAGCTGCGCGACCTCAGGGAAGCGTTCGACCTGCAGGACTACGACGTCGACGGCACGCTGTCGGGCGACTTCCACGTCTACGGCGCCTACGAGGGGCCGCATGGCTTCGGCCGCATGACGATCGCGCGCGGCGTGGCCTACGACGAGCCCTTCGCCCAGTTCGAAACGGCGTTGCGGTTCGAGGGCGCCGGGGTGCGGCTCGACGGCATGGAGATGCGCAAGGGCGGCGGCCTGATTACCGGCGCCGCCTACGTGGGGTGGGCCGGCAGCTACAGCTTCGACGCCGACGGCCGCGGGCTCGCCGTCGAGACGCTGGCGATGACCGCCTTTACCGGCATGCCGGCGCTCACCGGCGCGGTGAATTTCACCGCGACCGGCAGCGGCACCTTCGAGGCGCCGCGCTACGACGTCAAGTGGAACGTCCAGGACCTGTTCTTCGGCGACGAAGGCATCGGCGAAGTGACCGGCCGCCTGGCGATCCGCGGCCTGTTGATGACCTACGAACTGGAAGCGGCGTCGCCGCGGCTGGCGGTGTCGAGCACCGGCCGGATCGAGCTGAACGACGAGATGGACGCCGAGATGTCGTTTCGCGTGAGCGACACCTCGCTCGATCCCTACCTGCGCGTGTTTCAACCGACGCTGTCGCCCTACACGTCGGCGATCGCCAGCGGCACGATCCGCGTCGTGGGCGAGCTCTACAATCCCGACGCGCTGCGCATCGACACCACGATCGAACAGGTCGATGTGCGGCTGTTCGATTACCGCTTGCGCAATGCCGCGCCGTTGCGGCTCAACGTCGATCGGCAGATCGTCCAGGTTGATGCCTTCAAGCTGATCGGCGATGACACCGAGCTCGAGCTGTCGGGGTCGGTCGATCTGCGCGATCAATCGCTCGCCCTGCAAGCCAACGGCGCGGCGAACCTTGCCGTGCTGCAGGGCTTTGTCGCCGACCTGCGCAGCTCCGGCCGGGCGGAACTGTCGGCCCGCATCAGCGGCACGGCCACCGCGCCGGTGGTGTCGGGCAACGCCTTGCTGGCTGAGGGCCGGTTGCGGCAGCTGTCGTTTCCGCACGCCCTCGAAGACCTGAACGGCATCGTCACCTTCGACGCCAGCGGCATCCGCGTCGACGGCGTGACCGCGCGGCTGGGCGGCGGCCCGATCAAGTTCGGCGGCCGCATCGGGCTGTTGGGGTATCGCCTCAGCGAGTTCGACCTGACCGCGACCGGTGAAGAGATGCGGCTGCGCTATCCGGAAGGGATGCGCTCGCTGGTGGACGGCACGCTCACGCTGCAGGGACCGGCGGAAGCGCCGGTGATTGGCGGCACCCTGACGGTGCGGAGCGCGACGTGGACGCGCCCGTTCACGACGTCCGGCAACCTGTTCAGCGGCCTCACGGGCGGCGAGGCACCGCTGCCGAGCATCGAAGGACAGGTCGCGGCGGCGGCGGTCCTGCCGCTGCGCTACGACATTCGCGTGGTGGCGCCGTCCACGCTCCGGATCGACAACGATACCGCGCGCATCACCGCGAGCGCGGACCTCACGCTGCGGGGCACGTTCGATCGGCCGCTGCTGTTCGGCCGCGCCGACATCGAGTCGGGCGACGTCGAGTTCGAGGGCCGCCGGTATCTCGTGACGCGCGGCAGCCTCGACTTCGCCAACGCCAATCGCATCCAGCCGTTCTTCGACGTCGAGGCCGAAACCCGCGTCCGCGTGCCCGGCCAGACCTATCGCGTCACCATGCGCATGACCGGCACGACGGAGCGGCTGCAGCCGCAGTTCACGTCGGACCCGCCGCTGCAGACCCTCGACATCCTCACGCTGCTGTTCAGCGACCAGGCGCCCAGCGGCGACATGGAGCTGGCGCGGCTGCAGCGGCCCAACGAGCGCGAGCAGCGGCTGGTCGAAGCCCGCGCGACGCGCGCGCTCACCGGCGCGCTGTCCGATGAAGTCGGGCGCGTGATCGAACAGACCTTTGGCGTCGACACCTTCCAGATCACGCCGCTGCTGAACGATCCGTATCAGCAGTCCGCCCGCCTCAACCTCAATCCCACGGCGCGGGTCACAATCGGCAAGCGCATTTCGAACCGCATCTTCCTGACCTACGCGCGCAGCCTGTCGTCGTCCACCCGCGACGAGATCATCCTGCTCGAGTTCGACGAAAGCGACTCGCTCTCGTGGGTGCTGTCGCAGAACGAAGACCGCACCTACGCGCTCGAAGTCCGCAAACGGCACGCGTTCTAATGAAAGGCAAAAGGCAACAGGCAACAGGCAAAACGGTGTGGCTGTTGCTCTGTGCCGTGTGCCTTGTGCCTCCTGCCTTGTCCGCAAGCGCAGCGGAAGCGAGCGTTGCACAGTTCCTCGGCCGCATCGTCGCCGACATGCGCGTCGACGTGGCAGGGCAGCCGCTGTCCGATCCGGCCGTGCTCGACCTGATCGAAACCCGCGTCGGCGAGCCGCTGACGATGCTGCGGATCCGCTCGACGATCGATCACCTGGTCGGCCTCGGCCGCTTCGAGGACGTGCGGGTCTTTGCCGCGCCGTCCGAGCAGGCGGTCACCCTCCAATGGCAGCTGACGCCGGTGCGGCGCATCGGGCTGATCTCGGTGGCCGGCGATGCGGTCTTTTCCGAGCGGGCGATTCGCAGCGAGCTGTCGGAGCGTTATGGCTTCCAGCCGTCGGCGGCCCGTGTGCCCGACCTGGTCAGCGCGCTGCAGAGTTATTACGCCGAGCGCGGGTATCGCAACGCCACCATCCTGCCGCGGCTGGACGACGAGGGGCCGGTCCCGGAGCGGGTCGAGCTGGTGCTCTCGATCGACGCCGGCGCCCGTACCACGATTGGCGAGGCGGCAGTTACGGGCACTCCCCTCGAACCGGCCGCCGAGCTGCTCAAAAAGCTGGGTCTGCAGCCGGGCCGTGCGTTCGACGGCCCGGCGATCCGCGCGCGGGTGGCCGCGTACGAAGAAGAGCTGCGCGGCATGGGCTATTACAACGCGCGGGTGCGCGACAACGCGGTGTTCGCCGCCGGCGGCGCCACGGTGACGATTGACCTGGAGGTCGCGCCCGGGCCTCACGTGCGCGTCGTGTTCGGCGGCGACGCGCTGCCCGAAAGCGAACGCGAAGCCCTGGCGCCGATCCGCGAAGAACGCTCCGTCGATCAGGACCTGCTGGAAGACATGAGCGCCCGCATCGAGAGCGCGCTGCGGCAACAGGGCTACCGCGCGGCCCAGGCGCCGTATACGCGGCGGCAAGAGGGCGCCGAGCTGGTATTGACGTTCACGATCTCTCGCGGCCCGCTGCATCGGGTTGGCGCGGTCGACGTCTCCGGCTTGTCGAGCCTGCGCCGTGAGGACGTCGCGCCGCTCCTGCAGATCAACCCGGGTGACGCGTTTGTCGAAGCGCGGGCCGGCGCCGTGGCGTCGGCGATCGCGGAGCTCTACCACGTCCGCGGCTTCCTGCAGGCCGCGGTGAAGCCGGCGCTGCAGGTGCTGCCGGCCGAATCGCGCAACAACGTCTCGTTCAGGCCGGTCGACATCACCTTTGCCATCACCGAAGGCCCGCAGACCATCGTCAACGACGTCGCGGTGGAGGGCACCACCGCCATGCCGGAGGTCCAGCTGAGGGCCTTGCTGATGCTGACGGCAGGGCGGCCGCTGTATCGCCCGCAACTGGCGGTCGATCGCGACGCGATCGAGCGCGCCTACCGCAATCTCGGCTACCAGGGCGTCTCGGCGACTTCGCAGCTCGCCTTCGAGAACGAGCAGCGGCTCGTGACAATCACGTGGACCATCCGCGAGGGCGAACAGATCACCGTCGATCGCATCCTGATCAACGGCCACGCGCGCGTGAGCGTCGACCTGATCCGGCGCGAGGTCACCCTGCAGTCGGGCAGCCCGATGAGCGACGACGCGATCATCGAGAGCCAGCGGCGGCTGGCGGCCACCGGTTTGTTCCGCCGCGTGCGGATCACGGAGCTGCCGCGGACCGGCGCCTCCACCCGTGATGTGCTGATCGAGATCGAAGAGGCGGACGCCACGACGGTGACCGTCGGCGGCGGCCTCGAGGTCGGCCGGCGGCTGCGGCCGGGCGCCCCCGGCCGCCCGGCCGAAGAGCGCCTCGACGTGGCGCCGCGCGGGTTCTTCGACATCAGCCGCCGCAACCTGTGGGGCAAGAACCGATCGGTCACGCTGTTTGCGCGCGTCACGCTGCGGCCGCGCGACCCGGCGGTCGACAACACCGACCCGACCGACACCGGCGGCTACGGCTTCAACGACTATCGCGGCTTCTTCTCGTTCCGCGAACCGCGCGCGTTCGGCACGACCGGCGACGGGCAGTTCACCGCCTTCATCGAGCAGGGCCTGCGTTCGAGCTTCAATTTCAATCGCCGGGGCGTGAGCGCCGACTATGCGCGCCGCCTGCGTACCTTCACCGCGACCGGACGCTACACCTTCGACCATACCCGCCTGTTCGACGAGCAGATCCAGCAGGATGATCAGCTGCTGATCGACCGCTTGTTCCCGCAAGTCAGGCTCTCGAAGTTCTTTGGATCCGTGCTGCGCGATTCGCGCGAGGACGTGCTCGACCCGCAGCGCGGCGCGGTCGTCGGCATCGACGCGTCGGTGGCGGCGAAGGTCATCGGGTCGGAAGTCGGCTTCGCCAAAACCTTCATGCAGGGGTTTCTCTATCGGCGGCTGCCCGGGCGCGGGGTGGTGATCGCGGCCGGTGCCAGGCTCGGGATTGCCGTGGGGTTTTCGCAGCGGGTGCCGCCGGTGTTCGAAATCTCCGCTTCCCCCCCCTCGGTCCGGCCCGCCGTCGCTCGCGGAAGTATGGGCGAGCTACGGCGAGGCAGGCTCGTGGACGGGAATCTCGCGGTGGTCGAACCGTTTCCGACGGTGATCAAGCAGTTGCCGGCGAGCGAGCGTTTCTTTGCGGGCGGGGACAACACGGTGCGCGGCTTCGCGCTGGATCGGCTGGGCACGGCCGAGACGCTGGATCCGCAAGGGTTTCCGCAGGGCGGCAACGGACTGGCCGTGTTCAATCTCGAGGCCCGGGCGCCGTACTGGAAGAACATCCAGTTCGTGTGGTTCAGCGATGCCGGCAACGTCTTCAAGGAAGCGTTGGACATCCGGCTCAACGAGCTGCGCGTAACGAGCGGCGTCGGGTTTCGCTATCGATCGCCGATCGGCCCGTTGCGCGTCGACTGGGGCTGGAAGCTCAGCACCCAGTTGTTGTTGAACGGCGGCCGGGAGCGTTCCAACGTGCTGCACATTTCGCTGGGGCAGGCGTTTTGACGGCGGCGCTCGCGCGGGGCATCAGGTGTGTGGTCCTGCTGGTGATGGCTGCGTCTGCTGCCGCGGCCCAGCAACCCGAGCTGATCGAACGCACGCTGGCCATCGTTGGCGGGCAGGCGGTGACGCTCAGCGATGCGCGGGCCGCGATCACGTTCAAGCTGGTCGACGTCGGCGGCTCGGTGGATCCCGAGCAGACGGCGACCGCGCGGCTGGTGGACCGCGAGCTGATGCTGCGCGAGGTGCGGCGCTACGCGCCGCCGGCGCCGACCGAAGCGGCCATCGAGGCCCGGCTGGGCGAGATCAGGAAAGCATTCCCCGGCGAATCGTTGGCCCGCGCGCTGGAGATCTCGGGTCTGACCGAAGCCCGGCTGCGCGCCTGGGTCCGCGACGATCTGCGCACGCAGGCGTACCTCGCGCAGCGCTTCGTGTCGGCCAGCACCCCCACCGATGTCGAGATCGCCAACGCCTACGCGCAACAGCAAGAGGAATTCGATCGCGCCGGCACGTCGCTCGCCGAGGCGGCGCCGATCCTGCGCGACCGGCTGATCGCCTCACGCCGCCGCGAGCTCATTGCCGATTGGGTCGCCGATCTGAGACGGAGGACGGACGTGATTCTACTCGTTCAATAGTTGTCGCTTTCGCCGCCGATGGGCACTTCGGCGATCCTGCAGAGCAGTAGATCGAGCCAACATGACAGGAGATCACGAAGTCAGGAGGAGTTGCAATGGCCTGCTGGCCTTGGGGCCCTCGGAGCGGCCGTAGGCCGCTGGCCGGACGCCCCTGTTTCATCGGGCGTCCGAGGGCCCTCGGGGAAATGGTGATTCTTCTGATCTCCTGAACTCCTGGCCTGCTCAGAAAATACGGTATGCGAGGGCTACGCGGCATTCAAGGTGACGCTATACCCAAGCGCTTCGAGTTGTTTGACATGCCGCCGGGTGGTGCGCTCACGGTCGCGACGCTCGAAATACTCGGCGCCCAGTTCACGGTAGGTCACGTCGTCCCGCATGACGTAGTACGCAATTTCGAGGATCTGATGCCCGACGGCGACGACCGCCTTCTTATGGCCGCGATGACGTTTGATCCGGTAGTACCGCGCCTGCAGCGCCGTCCCTCGCGCCCGGGTG
>JANOZI010000480.1:0-5857 GCA_031429375.1 Acidobacteriota bacterium
CCGGTCTCGCGCGTGTTGCGCCGCCCTTCGTTCTTCAGCCAGCCCGATCGCAGCCACAGCAGCCGCGTCGACTGGTAGTCGGCCTCCATGTGCGCGATCATCTGCTTCACCAGCTGGTGCTCGGCGATCGCCTGGCCGAACGTCTTGCGCTCGAGCGCGTACGTCGCGCTGGCGTCGCGGCAGGCGCGCACCAGCCCCGTCGCGCCGGCCGCCACCGTGAAGCGGCCCTGGTCGAGCGCGAACATCGCGATCTTGAAGCCCTCGCCTTCGCGGCCGAGCATGTTTTCCGCCGGCACTTCCATGTCGTCCATCTTGAAGAAGCCGGTGTTGCCCGCGAGGATGCCCCACTTCTCCTTGAGCGTGCCGCTCGAAAACCCCTTGAACCCGCGCTCGATGATGAAGCAGCTGATGCCGGACGGATCCTTTTTCTTCTTCTTCTCGAGATCGGTCCAGACGAACACCACGAAGTTATCGGCGACATCGGCGAGCGAAATCCACATCTTCTCGCCGTTCAGGATCCAGCGGTCGCCCGTCTTGACCGCGCTCGACTGCATGCCGCGCACGTCGCTGCCCGCCGCCGGCTCGGTCAGCCCGTAGGTCGCCAGCTTGTCGCCCTGCGCCTGCGGCACCAGATACTTCTTCTTCTGCTCTTCCGTGCCCCACGTCAAGAGCGACAGGCAATTGAGGCCCGCGTGCACCGACATGATTACGCGCAAGTGCGTATCGACGTACTCGAGCTCCTCGCTCGCCAGGCCGAGGCACAGGTAGTCCATTCCGGCGCCGCCGTACTCTTCGGGCACCGAAATGCCGAGCAGGCCCAGTTTCTTCATGCCCCCGATCACGAGCGCTTTGTCGAAGCGGTGTTCGTTGTCGAGGTCGTGGATCCGGGGGGCGATTTCGCGCGCGCCCCATTCCCGGACGGTTTGTTCGAGCAGCGTCTGCTCCTCGGTCAGCGACAGATCGATCATAAGCGGGCGATCGTAACATGTACCGGCGCGGAACAAATAACCAAGAACCAATTTCGAATAACCAAAGACTTTTTGGATATTGCTACTTGGTTATTGGTTATTGCCATCATCGCCGCGCCGCACGATGACGGGCGCACCGCGCGACAGCTTCAAGAGCGCCGCCGCATCACCCGCGTTCACCGCGATCTCCAAGTGGTCGGTACTGCCGAATAGCGCGCACAGCTGGCCAGCGGGCGCCTCGGCGTACGTCGCCACGACACGAGGAATGTCCTGCGTGCCGGCCGTGACCGAGATGGCGCCGCCGGCCGCCAGGTGTTCGAAGGTCCGCCGATCGATATTGGTGATCAGATTCCCGAAACGATCCACCCGCACGACTTCGCCCGTCACCGCGTCGGCCGTCACCTTCGGGGTCGGCAAATCGAGCAGACGAAAGTCCGTGATGGTCTTGCCGAGCGAGCTGAGCGCAAGGCCCTTGGCCAGCCATCCCGCGGCCGGCGCGAATCGATCCCGCCCTTCGAACGTGCGGCTGATCGTGGGGCGTGCGTACTTGCGCTCGGTGAGCTCGACCACCCGTTTCGGTTTGGTGTCGTGAAAGACGCCCGACAGCACGCCGTTGTCGGGCGCGACAAACCGGTAGTCGCCGGCCTCGGCCGCAATCCCGCGGCGCGCCGAGCCCACACCCGGATCGACCACCGCCAGGAACACGGTGCCGGCGGGAAAGTAGCGGTAACAGGCCGCCAGCTCCAGCGCGCCGGCCAGCACATCATGCGCGGGGATCTCGTGGCCGATGTCGACCAGCGTCGCATCGGGACACACGCTCAGCACCACCGCCTTCAACGTGCCGGCGTATTGATCGCGGGTACCGAAATCGCTCAGGAACGCGACGGTCGGGCGGGCCATGGGCGCCCGGGCCTCAGCGCGGAGTGGGCTTGCGGAAGAGCATCTCGCGGAGCTTGCTCTTCATCAGGAATGAATCGGTGACGCGAAGGTCTTTGAACAGCTTGATGATGTCGCCGTTCAGCAGGCTTCGCTGCCGGGGACGCAGCGCCGGATACGTCCGGTATTTGAGCGTCGTGTCGTTGACGACCACGTACTTGGTGTAAACCCGCTCGGGACTCTCTGCCGTGCTGAAGAATCCGAGCAGGCAGCCGTCGGGCCGCAGCAGCCGGCACAAGGATTTCGCCAGTGCCTGCGCCGCAGGCCGATCGAGATAATCGAGCACGTCCCAGCACAGGATGCCGTCGACGGTGCCGGGGTCTTGCGTGAATCGTTTCGGGAAAAACTCCGCCAGCTGATCGACCGTGCCGGCCTTGACGTGGCGGTCAATGTCGGCGGCGATGTCTTCAACGCGGATGCGGCAGCCCAGTTGCTCACCGAAAAACGTGACGTTGCTGCCGACGACGGGCCCGAGATCGAGCAAGAGCGGGTTGTCGGTGGACTGAAGAGAGCGCAGAAACTTGTGAAGGGCCTGGCTCGGATAGGCCGCCTCAGCCACGCTCGTGACCGACACGTCCGCAGCGGCATCCGGCTCGGCCCGCCGGGGACCAAGCATGCCAAAGAGATCGGTCAGCGATCGTGTAGCGTCGGCCATATCCAAACTGCGGCGGTGCTAGGCTCCCACCTTCTGTCCCTGGGGCTGCGGATGCCCACCTTGCTGTTGGCCGCCCTGTGGCTGGCCGCCATGTTGTCCGCCCTGCTGCGCGGCTGGCGGGTTGGACCCGGGCATGTTCGGCTTGGCCGCCGGCTTGGCGCCGGCGCGCTGCATGTCGACGCTGCCGCGGAAATGGGCGCCTTCGGCAATGGCCACGCGGGGCGAGGCGATGTCGCCGTCCACCGAGCCGTTATCGCGAATGTCAACTTTCTCGGACGCGGTGACGTTGCCGGTCACCTCGCCAAGCACGACCACCGCCTTGGCGAACACTTCGGCCTTGATCTTCCCGTTCGGGCCGATGGTCAAGACGTTGTCCTTAAGATCGATCCGGCCCTCGACGCTCCCCTCGATGGTCAGGTCTTCGCTACCACTGAGCTCGCCCTTGATAATGACTGACTTGCCGATATTCACGTTATCCCTCCCAATTTGGGTACGCGGCTCGCCAGCAGCCGGTACAACACCAGCAGGCGCCGAGGGCGCCGCCGCCGGAGTTTGTGCCGGTGGCGTGGCCGGTTTGACCGACTCATCACGCTTCCACATCGCTGAAACCTCCCCCTCTGCTGGAAATCCCGCTGAGGGTGCCATTTTTGAAACCCGGGGAGTGGGCTCCGACTTGAAGTTCTGCCAGTATAAAAGCCCCCGCAAAGCGTTGTCTAGTCCTTTTATTGCTGAGACTTAGCAGGAATGCTACAGTCGGTTCTGGCACCAAATGCGGATCTACCTCGACCATAACGCAACCACCCCTCTCCATCCTTTATCGGCCGATCGGATGGCGCAGGCTATGCGTGACGTGTGGGGAAACGCATCGAGCGTGCACCATTTCGGTCAACAGGCCAAAGCCGCTTTGGACGAAGCGCGCGGCGCGGTCGCCGCCCTGTTGGGCGCCGACCCGGCGGAAGTGGTCTTCACGGCGGGCGGCACTGAAAGCGACAACCTCGCGATTCGCGGCGCGGCCGACGCGCTCGAGCCGGCCGGTCGCAAGCACTTGATCACGACGGCGATCGAACACGAAGCCGTGCTCAACACCGTTAAGTCGCTCGCGCGGCGCGGCTGGCGGGTCACCACGCTCCCTGTCGACGCCACCGGCATCGTTTCTCCGGATCGGCTGCGAGAGGCCATCACCGACGACACCGCGCTCGTCTCGGTGATGCATGCCAACAACGAGATCGGAACGATCCAGCCGCTTGCGGAAATCGCCGCCATTGCGCACGAGCATGGCGCGCTCGTGCACACCGATGCCGTGCAGACCGCAGGCAAGCTGCCGTTGAACGTCCGCACGCTCGGCATCGATTTGCTCACGATCGCGGGACACAAGTTCTATGGACCCAAGGGCACAGGCGCGCTATGGGTGCGCCGTGGTGTCCGCCTGGTCTCGCCGCTGACCGGGGGGCGGCAGGAGCGCAACCGCCGCGCCGGCACGGAAAACGTTCCCGCGCTCGTCGGCCTCGGGGTGGCGGCCGAGGCCGCCGGCCGCACGCTGGTCGCCGAAGGCGAGCGCCTGGCCGCGCTGCGCGATCGCCTCGAGGCCGGCATTCTCTCGACCATCGCCGGCAGCGTGCGTAACGGTGCCGAGGCGCCGCGGGTACCGAACACGTCGAACATCAGCATCGACCGCATCGAGTCCGAGTCGGTGCTGATCGGGCTCGACCTGGCCGGCATCGCCGTCTCGTCCGGCTCGGCGTGTTCGTCCGGCACCCTCGAACCGTCGCACGTGCTGAAGGCGATGGGCCTCCCCCACCTCCGCACGCTGGGCTCGATCCGCTTTAGCCTTGGCGCGTCAAACACCGAGGCCGACATCAATCGGGTACTCGAAGTATTGCCCCCGCTGGTGGAGAAACTTAGAAGCTTAACGACGGTAGGTGGCCGAAAGTAAATGCATCACACAGAAACACCGAAACACAGAATCACCGAAGCCTTTCTTCTAAAGACCAAAAGAAAGAGTTGTTCTGTGTTTCCGTGTTTCCGTGTTTCCGTGTTGAGCATTTAGTCTCAAATGCGAATCGTAGTTGCGATGTCCGGCGGCGTGGATTCGTCCGTCGCCGCGGCCCTGCTGGCCGAGCAGGGTCATGACGTCATCGGTGTGTCCATGCAACTGTACGACCAGGGCCAGACGACCGAGTCGGGCGAGCGCGCGTTCGGTACTTGCTGCACCATCGACGACCTCTACGATGCGCGCCGCGTCGCCGCCACCATCGGCATTCCCCACTACATCGTCAACTTCGAATCGCAGTTCGGCGAGCACGTGGTCTCGAACTTCGTGCGCGAGTATGTGTCGGGGCGGACGCCGATTCCGTGCTCCCACTGCAACAGCGATCTCAAGTTCGCCGAGCTGCTCGACCGCGCGAAAGCGTATGACGCCGATCGACTGGCGACCGGGCACTACGCCCGAATCGAGCAGGACGATGCGGGGTGCTACCACCTCCATCGCGGCGCCGACCACTCGAAGGATCAGACGTACTTCCTGTTCTCGCTGACGCAGGCGCAGCTGTCGCGGGCGGCGTTTCCGGTCGGGCATCTCGACAAAGACACGGTGCGCGAGCACGCCCACCGGCTGAAGCTCAGGGTCGCAGCCAAACCCGACAGCCAGGAGATCTGCTTCGTGCCCGATGGCGACTACGCGGCCTTTGTCGAGCGCCAGGCGCCCGAGGCCGCGCGGGCCGGCACGGTGATCAACCCCGAAGGCCGCGTGCTCGCCACCCACGGTGGCGTGCACCGGTTCACGATTGGCCAGCGCAAGGGCCTCGGGTTGTCGTCGAACGAGCCGTTGTACGTGCTGGAGATCAAGCCCGACACGGCGCAAGTCGTGGTCGGCCCGCGCGAGGCGCTGGGACGCACCACGCTCGCGGCGTCAGGCGTGAACTGGGTCAGCGGCAGTGCGGAGTCCGGCTGGCGCACCCTTTCGGCCCAGATCCGCCATCGTCATGCCGCCGCGCCGGCGAAAGTGCGCGCAGTAGACGACGGGCGCGCCGAGGTCGAATTCGACGCGCCGCAGACAGCGGTTACGCCTGGCCAAGCCGTGGTGTTTTACGAGGGAGACGAGGTGCTTGGCGGTGGCTGGATCGATTGAGTTCAGAGTGCAGAGTTAAGAGTTAAGAGTGCAGAGTGCGGAGTTAAGAGTGCAGAGTGAAAGTTCTTATCTGAACTCTGAACTCTTAACTCTGAACTCTGAACTATTAGCGACAAGATGTGGGGCACTACTGTCGTGGAGCGTGCCCGAGAGGAACCGCTCCGCATCAAT
>JANOZI010000481.1:0-21214 GCA_031429375.1 Acidobacteriota bacterium
CCGACAGCAGGAACAGCGCGCACATGATCCAGTTCAGGACGCGAAAGATCTTCACTGAACACCGATTGTCAATCCCACGCGAAACGCACGTGGCTGACCGGGATACACGTAGGGCACGGTGCCGCCGCGGAAGCCGGCGAGCACGAATCCAAATTCGTCGTAGCGCCGATTGCTCGCATTCACCAGGTCGGCGAACAGCTCCGCGCGTCGAACTCGCCGCCTGACACGCAGATCGATCAAGGCGCCGCTCTCCACCGGAACCGTGTTGTCATCGTCGAGAAAGGCGCCCCATGCGCGCCGCACCGTGGCAAATGCTTCGAGCTTCCAGGGCAGCGACGCCGACACCCCGGCCGTCACGTATTGGCGCGGGACATTTTTGAGCTGCAGACCGGCGCCGTCTGCCGCCGTGACTTCACTCAGCGCGTACGACGCGATCGGGCGGACCCGAGCCGCGATCGGTCCCTGTAGCTCGGCTTCGAACCCGCTGTGGCGGCTGCGCCCGATGTTGGCGTATGAGAACGTGCGTGCGTCGAAGTCGATTTCGTTCTCGACGTTCATGCGATATGCCAGTGCGCTCCACCGCACCCGGCGGCCTCCGGAAATTCCGGTCTCGACACTCGAGGCGGTTTGCGCAGTGAGTGACGGGTTCGAGATCGTGAATGAGCCGCCGCGGAAGTCTGGATAGGGACGCGGATCGAACATCTGATCCATCGTCGGCGCCTTGAAGGCCCGCGAGAACTGCGCGAATGCCGAGGCGCCGGCCAGCCAGGCCGGCTGCACGACAAGACCGACGCGCGGCGACCAGGCCTGCGTTGGTTCAACGCCGGTCCGTCCGAAATCGCTGTCGGCAATCCGATCCCATCGCAGCGCACCGAACAGGCGCAGCGACGACGCCGGCATCCACGACGTCGATGCGAATGCGCCGGCGCGCACCCGCGAGCCGTCGGCGCTGCTGATCGAGGCGCCGGTGACCGCGCCGTCCCTTACATTGAAGTAGTTGGTCTCGAGATGCTGGCGCTCGACGTCCACGCCGATGCGCACGGCCGAGTTCGGCGTGGCGCCCAGCGGGCGTTCGAGCTCGAACGTGCCGGCAACTCCACCGGTCGCCAGGTCACGGCTGCGGCTATCCCCGAAGCCGGGCGCCAGAAGAATGGTGCGGATGCCGTCTTCATCGCGAAGACTGACGCTGACACGCGACTGCTGAGTCCAGTTGCCGGCCGCGCTCCGCATCGCGAGCGCGGTGAGTAGCGTGCGGCGATTGCGATCGTCAAACTTGAACAACGGATCCAGGGTGACGCCGGCGTCCCGCTGCGTCAACGACAGCACACCCGGATCCTCCTGGTTCCGCCCCAGGACATTCGTCGTCCACCGCCACGACAGCGCGCTGATGGTGCCGCTGACGGCACTGCCGAAGGTCAGTTCGGACGCATCCGAATGCTCGGAGCTGCCGCTGGTGCGTCGCGCCGCTCCCGAGACGAATCCGCCGGCGGCGCTCTTCCGCCATCGCCACGTGCCGTCGATCGAGAAGGTGCCAAGCGAGCCGCCGCTGAGCGTCACGACGTCGCTGCTGGTCGGCGAATCAGTGAGAACCTGGACGACGCCACCAACGGCCGCGTCGCCATAGAGTGATGCGCCGGGGCCCCGCGCCGCCTCGACGCGCGTGAGCGAAGACCCCGCGATCGTCGACCAGTCGACGAGTCCGGATTCGGCGTCTGCCACTCGAACCCCATCAACGAGTAACGCGACGTACTCGGCTTCGCCACCGCCGAAAAACCCTCGCGCCGACACCACCGGACGCCCGCTGTGCAGCGCAGCCTGTTGCACGCGAAAGCCGGGGACGAACGACAGCACCTCGCCCAGGCTGATGGCCGGCAGCGCGCGAAGCGACGCGGCGTCCATCGCCACCGTCGCCGCCGGAATCCACGACTGCTGAGCCTCACCTCGTTCCGGGGTCACGACGATGGTGTCGCGAAACACCAGCGGTGGCTGAGCCGGCGGGCTGTCGGGTGTTTGCGCTGAAGCCCGGGCAGCCAGCGACGTCAGGATGACGGCGACCCCGATCCACACCTTGCTCATCGGGCGGTCCAGCCTCCGTCCACGAACAGCGCGCTTCCGGTGATGTAAGACGACGCCTCGGTCGCAAGGAACACGGCGACGCCCGTCATCTCTTCGAGCTCGCCCCAACGTCCCATCGGGATCTGGCGGATGAACTCCTGGTATTTGACCGGGTCATTCAGCAGCTGGCGGTTCATCTCGGTCGCAAACGGGCCGGGGCAGATCGTGTTGGCGGTGACGCCGGTGCCGGCCCACTCGAGCGCCAGCACCTTGGTGAGGTTTAACACGCCCGCTTTCGACGCGCAATACGGGGCGCGCCCGGGCAGCGCAATCACCGACAACATCGATCCCATGTTGATCACGCGGCCCCAGCCGCGCTTCACCATGCGCGGGCCAACGGTGCGGCAACAGAAAAACGTCCCCTTGAGGTTGGTGTCGATCACGGTGTCCCAGTCCGCTTCGGTGAGCTCGTGGGAGAGGCCGCGGATGTTCACGCCGGCGCAGTTGAGCAGCACATCGATCGGCCGCTCGGCCTCGATGGTGTCGACGAGCCGATCGACGTCGGCCGCGTTTGTCACGTCGGCCGCGTACGCCTTTGCCGTTCTCCCGGTGGCGGCGGCGATCGACTTGGCCGCCTCCTCGCCTGCCGCCAGCGAACGGCCGGCGATCACGATGTCCGCGCCCACCTGCGCGAGCGCGGTCGCCATCGTCTGGCCGAGGCCGCGGGCCCCGCCGGTCACCAGCGCCGTCTTGCCGTCGAGCCGAAACCGGTCGAGCACATTGGGAACCGCATTCATCAGGCGCTCCTCTGCTTCAGATCGACCGGCGTATGGGCGTCGAGAAAGAACCAGCAGATCCCGCCGATGCTGTAGATCGCCGCGGAGATATAGAAGGTCAGGGTCCAGTCGTTGTTGGTCCAGGCCAGGAGGTAGCCGACGATCGTGGCGGAGGTGGCACCGGCCACGCTCCCGAACGTGTTCATGGCGCCCGATACGGTGCCGGCGTATCGACCGCCGACATCCATCGAGCCGGCCCACGCCGGCGGCATCACGAAGTCGTTGAAGAACCCGGCGAGGCCCAGCACGAACATCGCCCGGATCGGATCCTCGACTCTCGTGAACAGCATGATGCAGGCCGAGGCGCCGGCGAAACCGGTAATGGCGAGGACCCGGCGGGCCCGCATCACGCCGCCGACGCGGCGCGCCAGCGGCTGCGTCAGCGACGCCGAGAGCATGCAACCGAATCCGCCAAGCAGCAACGGCAACCCGGCCAGCAGCGCGCCCATGGTCACCGTCGTGCCGCGCGCTTCGCGGAGGTAGGTCGGGAGCCACGTGACGTAGAACCACCAGCCGTAGGCCAGGCATCCGTACTGAATGCACAGCAGCCAGACCGCCGGGCTCGAGAACAACAGCCGCCACGGAATGCCGCCTTCGATGCGCGCCGTTTCCGATTGCGGCGGCAACAGCGCGAGCTCGGCTTGATTGACCGACGGATGCGCGGCCGGGTCGTCGCGGAACCACCAGTAGAACGAGATCGCCCACAACACGCCGAGCACGCCGAAGATCTCGAAGGCGCGCCGCCACGACACGAGACTCAGGATCCACACCACTAACAGCGGCGTGAGCGCTCCGCTCCATCGCGACACCAGCCACAACGTCGCCTGGGCGCGTTCTCGATCCTGGCGCGGCAACCAGATCGAGAACACCCGCGTCAGCGAGGGATAGCAGCCGGCTTCGCCGGCGCCGAACAGCGCGCGCGCGGCGATCAGCGACGGCGCGTTGAAGGCCCAGCCGGTGGCCGCCGTGAAGAACGACCACCAGATCACGATCCGCATCAGCACGCGGCGCGGACCGATCCGGTCGGCGAGCCAGCCGCCCGGAATCTCGAACAGCGCGTAGGTCCATCCGAAGATGCCCAGCACCCAGCCCATCTCGATGGTGGTGAGGTTGAGGTCGCGGCGAATCGCGCCGGAGGCCTGGCCGATGCCGACGCGATCGATATACGTGATCACGGCGAGGCTGAGCGCAAAGGCCAGGGTGATGTAGCGAGCGCGCGTTGGCGCGACCGCGGCGACCGTTGGAGGCACGTGCGCAGTAGCAGGAAGACTCACGAGGCACCGCCTAATGATTCGCGGTGGTACGCCGCCGCGAGCAGAGAAATGGGATGGACAACACTGACCGGAACCGAACCCTCACCGAGCCCGCGTTCGATTTGCAGATGGCAACCCGGATTTGCGGTCGCGACCACACCTGCCGCGGTCGCGCGAACATGGCCGAGCTTGCGTTCGAGCAGCGCATCGGCCTGCGCCGGCTGCGTGACCGCATAGACGCCGGCAGCGCCGCAGCACCACCCCGCCTCTTTCAGCTCGACGAAGGACACGCCGGGCAGGGACCGCAGGATGCTGCGCGGCTGCGCCGTGACACGCTGTGCGTGCGTCAGGTGACAGGAGTCGTGATAGGTCAGCGTGACCGGCTCGGGGAGTGGTGCGGCTGAGGGCACACGCCACCCGATTTCAGCCAGCCACTCGTGCACGTCGCGCATCTTGCTGTCCCACGCCCGCGCCCGCGCCGCATAGTCAGGGTCGTCTTCGAGCAGCGCGCCAAACCGGCGCAGGTGCGAGCCGCAGCCGCCGGCGTTGGAGACGATCGCGTGGTAGTGGTGTGACGGAATCAGATCGATCAACCGGCGCGCCAGCACCCGTGCGGCATCGCGCTCGCCGTTGTGCGCATGCAGCGATCCACAGCAGGGTTGCAGCGGCGGCGTGTCTACGGCGCAGCCGTTGGCCAGCAGCACATCCACCGTATCGCGATTGACCTGCGCAAAGACGAGGTCCTGCACGCAACCGGTCAGCATCGCGACCCGCCAGCGAGGCGTGTCACGCGGCTCTTCATGCGCCGCGATCAGCACATCCGAAAAGGCGGCGCCGATACGCGGCGCCAGGCTCTCGAGGCGGCGCACCGAGCGCGGCAACGCGCGCATGATCCCGAGCCGGCGCGCCGCGGTCTCGAGGCCGCTGCGCTGATACAGCCGAACGGCCCTGCCCATCCACCGCAGCGCGCGGGGCCGCATGAACAGGCCCTTCAGAACCAGGCGGCGCACCAGCGTTCGCATGAAGCTCTGATCCGCGATCTGACGCTCGATGTCGTTGCGCGCGGTCTCGAACAACTCCGCGTAATCCACACCCGCCGGGCACGCCGTCTGGCACGCCAGGCAGCCGAGGCAATAGCTCATTTCGTCGGCGAAGCCGCGCGTCACCGCCATGCCGCCGTCGGCGATCATCCGCATCAGCGAAATGCGGCCGCGCGGGCTGTTGCGTTCGTGGTGCGTCGCGTCGTAGGTGGGACACGTCGGCAGGCACATGCCACAGTGCATGCACTGTTGCAGAACCGAATAGTCGAGCAGTTGCAGGGTGGCAGCCATCGGTTCAATCGAAAATCTTTCCGGGATTGAGCAGGTTGCCCGGGTCGAGCACGCCTTTCAGCCGCCGCATCAGCGTAAAGCTGGCGTCGTCGAATTGCTGCTTCAGCCATCGCTTCTTGACCAGGCCGACGCCGTGCTCGCCGGTGATGGTGCCGCCCAGCGCCAGCGCTTTCGTCACGATCGCGTCGAAGGCCCGGTGCACGCGTTCCATCTCCGCCGTGTCGCGCTCGTCGGTCAGGAACGTCGGGTGAAGATTGCCGTCGCCCATGTGCCCGAACGTGCCGATTTGCAGATTGAACGCCGCCGCCGTCTCCGCGATGAAACGCACCATGACCGCCAGCTCGCTGCGCGGCACCGTAACATCCTCGAGGATCGTGGTCGGACGCCGCCGGGCCAGTGCCGCAAAGGCGCTGCGCCGGGCGGTCGCCAGCGCGAGCCCCTCCGCGTCGGTCTTGGCGGTGCGCACCTCGCGCGCGCCGTGCGCGGCGGCAATCTCCGCCATTCGGGCGGCTTCGTCGGCGACGGCCGCGGGATGCCCGTCTGTTTCCATCAGCAGGATCGCGGCACAGTCGGTCGGCAGCCCGATGCGCGCGTAGTCCTCGACACACTGCGCGGTCATGCGATCGACGAACTCGAGGGTGCAGGGCACGATGCGGTCGGCGATGATCGCCGACACCGTTTCGGCGGCGTCCTCGATGCGGTCGTAGAGCGCGAGCATCGTGCGCCGCGCCGCGGGGCGCGGCACGAGCTTGAGCGTGACCTCGGTGATGATGCCGAGCGTGCCCTCCGAGCCGATGAACAGGTCTTTCATCGAATAGCCCGCGACGTCCTTGACGCACGCACTGCCAAAGTGCGCGACCTGGCCGTCGGCGAGCACCACCTCCAGCCGCATCACGTAATCGCGCGTCACGCCGTACTTGAGGCCGCGCAGGCCGCCGGAATTCTCGGCGACGTTGCCGCCGATGGTGCTGATGCGCATCGAGCCGGGATCGGGCGGGTAGAACAGGCCATGCTGCGCCGCGGCCTCGTCGATGGCCTGCGTGATCGCGCCGGCTTGCGCGCGTACCGTGAGGTTGCGCGCATCGACCTCGAGAATCGCGTTCATCCGCGCGAGGCAAAGGACCACGGCACCCGGCGTGGGCACGCTGCCGCCGCTCAAGCCCGTACCCGAGCCGCGCGTCACGATGGGAACCGACCGCGCCGCGGCGGCGCGCACGCAGCCCGCGACCTGTGCCGTCGTGCGGGGGAAGACGACCGCCGCCGGCAGCTGCCGCAGGCCCGCGGTGCCGTCAAAGCTGAAAGGGACGAGGTCTTCCGTCTCGACCAGTACGCTGTCGCGGCCGACGACCGCCGCCAACTCGACCATGATTTCAGCGCCCGGTGCCGCCTGCATCCGGCCGATCAATGCGACTCTCGAGCGACCCCGTGGCCCCGGCAGCCGACCAGGAAGTCGAGATCGGCGCCGTGATGGGCCTGGCTGACGTGCTCGATATACAAGCTCGCATAGCCGCCGAGCGGCATGACCGATACCGGCGGTTGCCACGCCTCGCGGCGTCGCGCCAGCTCTTCGTCACACACCATCAGCTGCAGTCGCCGGGCCGCGACGTCGAGCTCGATCATGTCGCCGTCCTTGACCAGCGCCAGCGCACCCCCGGCCGCGGCTTCGGGACTGACGTGCAGTACGGCCGTGCCGTACGCCGTGCCGCTCATGCGCGCGTCCGAGATCCGCACCATGTCTTTGACGCCGGTGCGCAGCACCTTCGGCGGCAGCCCCATGTTGCCGACCTCCGCCATGCCCGGGTAGCCCTTCGGGCCGCAGTATTTCAGCACGAGGACGCAGCTGGCATCCACATCCAGATCCGGATCGGCGATGCGCGCCTTGTAGTCTTCGATGCTCTCGAAGACCACGGCGCGGCCGCGATGCTGCATCAATTCCGGCGATGCGGCCGAGGGCTTGATCACGGCGCCACACGGCGCCAGGTTGCCGCGCAGCACGGCAATGCCGCCGCTGGCGACCAGCGGATTATCGAACGCGCGGATCACGTCGCTGTTCCACGTCGGCGCGTCCTTGCAGTTCTCCCCGATCGTCTGTCCGTTCACCGTCATCGCGTGCTGGTTCAACAGGCCGCGCTCGGCGAGCGAGCGCAGCACGGCCGGCAGGCCGCCGGCGTAATAGAAGTCCTCCATGAGAAACCGTCCGGACGGCATCAGATCGACGAGCGTCGGCACGTCGCGGCCGAACTCGTCCCAATCCTGGAGCGTCAGCTGGACCCCGATGCGGCCGGCGATGGCGAGCAGGTGGATCACCGCGTTGGTCGATCCGCCAACCGCCGCATTGACGCGAATCGCGTTCTCGAACGCCTCCCGGGTCAGCACGGTCGAGATCCGCATGTCGTTCTTGACCATCTCGACGATGTTGCGGCCGGCGACGTGCGCCAGCGCGTTGCGGCGCGAATCCACCGCGGGAATTTCGGCATTGTGCGGCAGGCCGAGGCCAAGCGCATCCGCCATGATCGCCATCGTCGACGCCGTGCCCATCACGTTGCAGGTGCCAGTCGATCGCGACATGCACGACTCGGCCTGCATGAAGTCGCGCTCGCTCATCTGGCCGGCGCGAACCTCTTCGCTGAACCGCCACACGTCGGTGCCCGATCCGATGTCGCGGCCCTGGAACTTGCCGCTCAGCATCGGGCCGCCCGAGACCACCATCGTCGGCAGGTCGCAACTGGCCGCGCCCATGATCAGCGCCGGCGTCGTCTTGTCGCAGCCGCACATCAGCACGACACCGTCGATGGGATTGGAGCGAATCGATTCTTCCACCTCCATGCTGACCAGATTGCGAAACAGCATGGCGGTCGGGCGCAGGCTCGTCTCGCCAAGCGACATCACCGGAAATTCCAGCGGCACGGCGCCCGATTCCCACACGCCGCGCTTGACGTGCTCGGCCAGCTCGCGGAAGTGGCTGTTGCAGGGCGTCAGCTCGGACCACGTATTGCAGATGCCGATCACCGGCCGGCCGTCGAAGATGCCTTCCGGCATGCCGCGGCCAACCCAGCTGCGATGGATGAAGCCGTCCTTGTCGCGCTTACCGAACCACTGCGCGGAACGGTACGCTCGTTGATCTTTCACCTAGAAAGCCTCCGCGAACCGTAGAGGCGGGTCTTAAGACCCGCCTCCACGAACTAGTTCTGTGATCGTTCCGTCTTGACGACGTTCTTCAGGGTGTCAATCGGCTTCTTGGCCGCCCACGAGATGCCGCGCAGGATCATCTGTTGCACGCCGGGGTCGGCGAAATTCGTATAGAGGTGTCCCTGCATCCAGACGAACGCGCGCGCGGGCTGCCCGCCGGTCACGGTGTGTTCGTAGGTCCAGATCTGCGGCACCACTTCGCCCTTGCTGTCGCCGACCGGCATCGGAACCGTCGCGAGCGGGTGCACGCCGGACGGCGCCCAGGTCATTTTCATGAACGCCTCGTCCATCAGCGTGAAGTCCGACATCCCCTGCATGATCGGATGCGCCTTGTCGGTGATGGTGTATTTCATCTCGCCCGCCGAGAAGTTTCGTTCGCCGTGTTTTTTCGCGCCGCCGACCAGGCTGGCCATGTGGACCGTGTCGGGACCGCACAGCGAATCATGGAAGCTCACGAGGCCGCCGCCCCGTTTGACGAAGGCGTCGAGCGTCGCGCGCTCCTGCTCCGTCATGTAGCCGGCATCACCCTTGTACATGACGATCACGTCGATGCCCTTGAGCTCAGCCTCAGTCGGAGCGTGGAAAGAACCATCCACCACCGCGCCGTGCTCGGTCAACACCTTGCTCCAATCAGCGAGGTACTGAGGGTAGTCGTGCAGTCCCGGGCCGTGCGACTTCAAGCCGGCGCGGATGTAGACCTTGATGGCATTCGGATCGGCCGCGGTCGGCACGTTGCCGGGCTGCCGGTTTGCCGGCTGCTGGGCACTGCCGATCCCACTGCCTACGCCCGCCACGATCGCGATCGCTAAGAGTACTCGGCGCATGTTCATAGCATCCTCACTGTACTGTTAACCGTTATTGCCCGCCGCGGCCGCGCCCGGCGGCCTGCAGCAGTTTCGCCAATTCTTCCTCGGTCCAGACGCCGCTGTGAGGGCTGCTCTGGCGGGTTTCCCGCACTTCGATCGTCGCGATCGGCGCACCGGTGTTGCCCCACGCGCGACGAACATACGTCAGCACGTCGGCGATTTGTTCGTCGCTGAGCTGCTTCACCACCGGCGGCATCATACCCATCGGACCCTCTTTGCCGTTGGCGAGAATACGAATCGGAAACGCCGAGGGCGCATTCACCCATTTCGAGTTGGCGAGCGCCGCCACCTTTTCTTTGCCTTCCCCTTCGGCGCCGTGGCAACCGGCGCATCTCGTGGCGTAGAGCGTCTTCCCTGACTCGAACCGCTTCTGCTCATCAGCGGTCAACGGCGCAAGCGGCGGCGTCTTGGGTGCCGGCTTGCCGGTCCAGTTGATCTTCGCGACCACATCCGCCGCCACCGCGGCTTCGGGGCCGGTGCCCGCCGCCATCCTGGTCAACGCCACCGGCTCGGCCGCCAAGGTCACGCCCTTACCCGGTGTGATCTGCGCTCGATCGCGACCAGGCGTGGCGAGCCCGGGCGTGCGCACCTGTCCGCCACGGCCGGCCATTTGCGGACCAGGCAACGCCTGGCTGAGGCCGGCCAGCACCGCACGTCGCTGCCACGCCGGACGGCCGGCATCGGTTGCCGTCTCGAGGGCGAGCTGCACGAGGGCCACATCGCCGCTCTTCGCGAGCGCGGCGCTCAGAATCGTGATGCCGTCTTCCGGTCCTTGCGCGCTCGTGCTTTGAATGACCTGCTGCAGCACCTTGGATTCCACACCCTTCAAGCCGCTGACCAGCGCGTCGACGATGATGGGATCGTTGCCGTCCCGCTGCAGCACGCCGACCGCCGGCGCAATGCGCGCGTCACCCGGCAGCTCGCCAAGCGAGGCCGCGAACTGCCGGCGCACGGTCCACGACGGATCCGCCGCCACTTTCAACACCGCCGCCGTGATCGCAGGATCCGGCGTGCGCAACCAGCGTTCCGCGATCTTGACGGCGCCTGCGCGCACGTCGGGCGAGCTGTCCGACAGCGCTTTGGTCACCATCGCCGGCGTGATCGCATCAAGTCCTTCGATCGTCCACATCGCGTGCAGTCGCGTGCGCGGATCCTTCGCGCTACCCGCCAGCGTCTGCAGCGCGGCCACCACTGATTTCTCGGCGCGCTGGATCAGCAACTGTTGCGCGGCGTCGCGCCACCACCCGTTGGGATGTGACAACGTGTCGACCAGCTGCGGCGCCGTCGCCTTCGACAGCGCGGGCCTCGGGCCTCGCGCCGCCGGGCCGTCGCCGTAGACGACGCGCCAAATGCGGCCGTAGCCCACCGGCAACAGCATCTTGTTCTTCTGGATGTAGCCGGTCAGATATTCGCTCCAGATGCCGCCCGCCTGCACCACGCCGCGGTACATGTCGATGACGTACATCGTGCCGTCCGGCGCCGAGTAGGCATGGACCGGCCGGCAGCGCTCATCCGACGAAGCAAAGAACTCGCCCTGGGGCCAGGAATTCTTCGCCGTCAATCGGCCACTGCCGTCGTCGACGATCTTCATCTGGTGCACGAGGTTGGTCGTCGAGTCGGCGATGAACGCATCCCCGCGCGCGCTGGCCGGATACTTGTCGCCGCGATAGATCGTCGGGCCGCTGGTGCCCTGAATGACGATCGACGATCCGTCGGCGCGGAACAGCTCGTCGCGATAGCCGCGATTGACTCCGCGGTTGTCGCGCACGGGATACACCGTGGCAGCCATCTGCTCGATCAGCAGCTCGTACAGACCGCGGGTGCGCGGGTTGTTCGGGTTGCGCAGAAAATACCGCGCCGGCGTGAAATCGACAAACAGCGGCGAGTCGTTGGTGTTCTTGAAGACGCGGCCAAAATCGTCCTGGGAGATCTGCCACTGCCCCTTGCTGATCGTCGGCAACGATTCGAACTTGCCGTCTTTCCACTTGAGATCCCAGGTGTGCTCCGACGAATACATGATGTTGTCCATCGCCCACAGCAGGCTGTTCGCATCATGTTCGATGTTGCGGCCGCGGCCGTAGGTGTCGTTGACTTTTTCCCTGATGTCCGCCTTCAGGTCGCCGTCGGTGTCGCGCATGTACCAGAGCGACGGCGGAATGCCAAGCAGCACGCCGTCTTTCAACACCTTGATGGCGCGCGGCGCATCCAGCTTGTCGGCGAAAATCGTCCGCTTGTCCATCTTGCCGTCGTCGTTGGTGTCTTCGAGGACGACCACGCGGTCGATCGGCTCCTTCGAATCCTGTCCGGATTCGTCGGGCAGGAAGCCCGGCATTTCCACGACCCACATGCGGCCGTCGGCGTCGAAGTCCATCAGGATCGGCGAATCGACCATCGGCTCGGCGACCACGAGCTCCACGTGATAGCCGGGCGGAACAGAAAAGGTGGCCATCGCTTCTTCGGGCGTGAGGGCCGCGGCAATTGCGGCGCCGGCGCGCTTGGGAGGCCAGGCATTGCCGGGCACCTTCGCCGTTCCGGCTTGCTCAGCGGTGGCGCCGACCGTCTGCCAGCTGAAACTTGCCGCGAGGACGATCGCCAGTGCGAGCGACGCCAGGGCCAGGGTAGGTGTCCGTAGAGGAAGAGTCATGTCGTTCTCCGTCTAAAGTAGCCCCACCGCGCGCAGTCCGCGCGGCGGCGGCACTAAAATCTGCGCGGCCGGATCCAGAAACGTTCTTCCCACGAGCCGCCGGGCTCGATCGACTGGAGCTCCTTGTAGAGGCCCTTCTGCGCAAGGTTCAGCCCGTTCGAGACCGCTGCCATTGGCTCGAACGCAACCGTGCCTCTCGCCGTGGCCGGCAGGCGGTTGGCAGTGTTGTCGCGCGACAGCACGAGAATGGTCTTGAACTTCGGTCCCACCACCACGTCGAGCTGCTGCGTCTTGCCAATCAGCGTCATCGTCGCGCGCCCCTGCGCGTCACGTTCCAGATCCGTGAAGATGTCGTCCAGCGTCACGTCCTTCACCAACACGTTCTTCGGGTCAGGAAGGATGGCCGTGATCGGCTGCGTCTGACCGGTCGGAATCTTGTTGGGATCCAGCAGCCAATGCGTCTTCGCGGCGACCGACAGCCGCCACTCTTCGCGCGGTGAGTCGGTGAGCTGGAAGTAGGGATGAAAACCGATCGCCACAGGCATCGGCTCGTCGCTCGCACTGTCGATGCGCGTGTGCACTTCGAGCGCGCCGTCCTGCACCCGGTAGGTCATCGTCAGCGTATGTGCGAACGGGAACTGCTTCATGTAGGCCGGGACACGGAAGAACTCCAGCTTCGACGTGACCCACGCGGAATTGGCGTCGGCCTTCGCGTCGACCAGCTTCCACGCAGTGGTGTTCTGCAGAAAGCCGTGAATCGGAATCGGGTTGGTGCCGGTGTTGCCCATGCCGGGGTCGAATGAGTATTTCTTGCCGTTGGCGTAAAACGCCTGCTCGTCGAGTCGGTTGGCGTACGGCCACAGCAGCGGCACGCCGTTCAACCCCATTCGGGCGCGAATGTCGTCCAGCGTGTTCCACGTCTTGCGGATCACGTCTTCGCCCTTGGCGGTCATCTGATAGGCATTACTGGCGGTCGTGAGCACGCGGACGACGACTTGCGCTCGTGTGTCCGAGAGCGTGACGACGTCTCCCTCACGAGAGACGTCGAAAGAAGGTTGGGCGGCGGCCTGCGGAAGGAGGCCCACCGCCGCGAGAGTCAAGACCAGGATCGTGCGCACTACTATTTACTACTAGAAGTGGAAGCGCGCCATTAACTGAATCTGCCGGGCCGGGGCCACCGCGGTGACCGCGCCGAACCCGCTCGGGTTGATCAAGGTGCCGGCCCCGTCGCGCGACAGGTTGGTCGGCGTCGGATCGGCCAGGCTGCGCACCTGCAGCGTGGTGTTCACGGCGGTGATAATCATCGTGTTGAGCGCGTTGAACGCGTCGACACGAACCTCCATTCGACGATTGCCGCCAAATTTGATGAAGCGCGCGACCGAGAGATCGAGCGTGTATTGCGGCATGTAGTTCAGGTAGTTCGTGCCCGATTCGAGGCCGTTGCTGTTGGTTTTCGGCGTCGTGAAGGCGCCCGGGTTGAACTGCAGATACGGGTCGTCGCTGTGGCCGGACCCCGGGTCCCCGGTGATGACGATGCGCGCGCTCTCGACGCGGGTGGTCCCCGTCAGCGTGTAGGCCGAAATGCCGGGGATGTTGTACGAGACCGTGTAGGGCGCGCCGGAGCTGGCGCGGTAGACGCCCGACAGCTGCCAGTCATGAATCACGGCGGCGAGGACCTTGTTGCCCACGTCCTTGTTTGGCACCTGCCACACGAAGTTGCTCACCACCGTATGCCGGCGGTCGGTCGAGAGCGGCATGTAGTTCGCCTTGCGCTGATTCTCCTCGCTATCGGTGCGCGGCATGCCGATCACCAGAGGATTGTAGGTGTTGTTGCCGGCCGGGAAATCCGTGCTCGAGGTGCCCATGGCTTTGCCGAGCACGTAGTTGACGCCGAACGATACGCCGTTGCTGAACCGGCGGTTCAACGACGCCTGCAGCGACTTGTAGTCGGCGTAGGCGGTGGGCTGAATCTGGATGATGTCGCCGAAGCCGCGATACGGACGGAGGAAGTCCACCGGCAGCGCGGTCGCGCCGGGGATCGCCGATGCCGCGGCGGTCGGGTCCTGATTCTCCGGCAGGTAGCCTACCCCGTACGCCGGCGCGTTCAGGTTGGCCTGGGTGTTGAGGTTGCGGCTCTGCGAGCCGACGAACGACACGTCGAGGGCGACCTTCCACGGCAGCGACATCTGCGCGCCGACGTTGTAGCTGTAGACCGTGGGGATCCTGCCTTCGTAATCGAACGCCGCAATCGTCGGCGGCGCGTCGGTGCCGCTCGCGCTGGCGTTGATGTCTTGCAGCCGGCCGTAGAACAGGTTCGGCTGCCGCAGCGCCGGCTGCTGTTCGATCATGCCGTAGACGGTATCGCCGGCGGCGCGATCGTAGAACACGCCCATGGCGCCGCGCACGACGAGCTTCTGGTCGCCGCGTGTGTCGTAGGCAAACCCGACCCGTGGCGCGTAATGAATGCCGCGGTTGCGATAAAGCTGTTCGTCAATCCCCTGGCCGGCGCCAAACAGTCCATTGCCGACCAGCGAGCCCGAACCCGGAACGATCCGGCCGATGTTGACGGCGGGCACGAAGGCGCCCGTCGCGCGGTCCAGGCCGGAGCGGACACCGGCGGCGTTGAATGCCGGGTAGTACAGCCGCGGCGCGTTGGCCGCGCTGTACCGCTCGGGCAGGAAGTTCGACGCCTGCAGGCGCGTGTCGTAGGTCGGCTGCAGCCAGTGGAAGCGAACGCCGTAATCGAGCGTCAGCCGGGAGTTCACCCGCCAGTTGTCCTGCAGGTACCACTCCACGTTGTGATAGAGGAAGTTGCCCTTCAGCCACGCGGCGGCTTGCGTGTACGACTGGTAGACACCCACCGCTGCATTCGCAAACGGGAAGCTGGTATCAAACGGATTCGACGCGTCGTTGGTGAAGGTGACAATGCCGTTCGCGGCGGCGCGGCTGCTCTGCTCCTTCGCGGCACGGTTGATGAAGAATCCCGCCTTGGTGGTGTGGGATCCGAACAGCTTCGTCAAGCTCGCAACGAGGTCGTACGAGGTGTTGTTGTTTTCAAAGGGCCCGTACTGCGTGGCGTTGGTCGGCGAGTTGGCGACGCGGCTGCCCGTTCCCGAGAACACGAACGACGGCACCAGGTCCTGCTGCACCGCATTCGGGAACAGCATCGGAAAGTTGGTCAGCCCGAGGGCGGAGCGGCTCAGCGCGTCCTGGTTGAGCGCGTAATTGGTGATCGGCCGGTTGCTGGAGCCGAAGAAGATCTCGGTGACCAGCGTGTTGCTGATCGTGCCGGCGGCCGACATGGTCCACTGGCTGCTGCACGGGCACGGATTGGTGGAGCCGAACTGCGGGATGTTGGTCGCGAATCCGGTCGTGCCGCCGCCGTACGGCGCAATGTTCAAGCCGCCGGTGTGCAGCCACTTACCGCTGAACCGCCACTTGTTCGACGCCTGCCAGTCGAAGCGAAGCAGATCCTGACGGCGCGGCTGTTCCGACGAGTCCTGGCTCGTATAGTTATAACCCTGGGTTTCGGTGCCCGGGCTGTTGGGCGCCGGATACATGTTGAGGACCTTGAGACCGAGGTCATACAGGCGATTCTGCGGAATGCGCCCGAGCACGCCGCCGTCCGCGAAACAGCCGCGGGTGTCGGCCGCCGTGCACGGCAACCCTGAACTCGCATCGCGAATCAGGTTGTAGGGCCGTCCGGCGTTGTCCAGCGTCTGCGAAAAGTCACCGCGGCGCTCGAGCGCGGTCGGCACGCGCACGCGCGTCTCGTTGTTGGCGTTCAGCACGTGCTGCCATTCTTGGTTGGCAAAAAAGAAGACCTTCGAGCCGCTGTTGGGGCGTCCCACCGGGCCGCCAATCGTGTAGCCCTCGTCCGACTGGTTGATCTTCTGCTTCGGCAGGCCGCGCGAGTTGTTCAGCCACGTATTGGCGTTGAGATCGTCCTTGCGGCGATCGGCGTAGAGCGAGCCGCGAAACTGCTGGCTGCCGCTCTTGGTGACGGCGCTGATCTGCGCGCCGGCCGAGCGGCCGTATTCCGCCTGGTAGCTGGTGGTGAGCACCCTCACCTCCTGCACCGCGTCCACGCTCAACGTCACTCCGTTGCCGTTGTTGCCGGTATCCACCGAGGTGATGCCGTCAATCTGCAGGGTGTTCTGGTTGACGCGCAGGCCGTTGACGGTGCCGGCCACGACGCCGGGCGCCAGGGTGGCCAGGTTGTTGTAGTTGCGCCCGTTGACCGCGATCGCCTGAACGGCCTCCGTCGAAATCGAGAACGAGCGTTCGCCGCTTTGACTCTGCACGAGCGGCGTCACCGCCGTCACCGTGACGGTCTCGCTGGCGGCGCCGACGCTGAGCGGGAGCGCGCCCAGGGCCAGGCGGTCGCCGCCGGCCACGATGACCCCGGTGCGGCGGACCGGCCGGAACCCTTCGAGCTCGATCTCGAGCGTGTAGGTGCCCGCCTCAACGTTGGGGATGACGAACTCGCCGGTCGCGGCGGTGAAGACCGGCGCCATGCGCGTGGCGCGCGCTTCGCTCACGAGCGAGACGCTGGCGCCTGGAACCGCCAATCCTTGTTCGTCCTTGACTGTACCGGTGACCGTGCCAGTGGTGATTTGGGCGAAGACGGGACGCGCCAGGAGCATCCCGAAAACGAAGACCATGACCAGCCCACGGAAATGCGCACGCCATTTCATAAATCGCTCCTTCTCACAGAAGAACAATCCACCGGGCTCCGGGGCCGGCGGCAAACGCGGGGAAGTTACCATGGACAAGAATTGTATGCAATTTAATTGTCCCCACGATAAGTTCGCCATATTCCGGCGGCGGTCATTTGGAGCGTATAATTCCCATAAGGCGCTGTAAAACAGCGGCTTATCTCTTCACTAACGGCCTCCAAACCGCGGCGTCAAATTCGCATCGACACCGCGTTGAACATGCGCAAACTCGATAAGTTGCATACAAACGAAAGTTGACGGAAAAGCTGCCTATGGTATAAACGCGCGAGTCGCTTGCAATCGATTGCAAGCGACGTTGCCGCGCCGGGCAGTAACCGAACTTGGCTTGAACCATCTTGGGGTACCTAGGAGGAGACACATGCGACGAAGGATGCTCGTGGTCGGTTTCGGTTTGGTGTCCGCGCTTTTCCTGCTTGCGACACCGGCGTCCTCACAAATCACGACCGGGACCGTGTCGGGCACTGTGAAAGACTCGACCGGGGGAGTGATTCCCGGTGCGAGCGTCGTGCTCACCAGTGAATCGCGCGGCACGAAGTCGGCGCCGACCGTCACCAACGAATCCGGCACTTACGTGTTCCCCAACGTCACGCCCGACACCTACAGGCTGGAAGTGACGTTGGAGGGGTTCAAGACCGTCCACCTCGACGGCATCAGGGTCAGCGGCGGTGATCGGGTCGGCATGCCGGCGGTGTCGCTCGCGCCGGGCGCGCTCGCCGAAACGATCACCGTCACCGGTGAATCGCCGATCGTGCAAACGATGAGCGGCGAGCGGTCGTTCGCGATCACGAGCACGCAGATCGAAAACCTGCCGATTCCGCGCGGCAATTTCACCAGCATGACCGCGTTCGTCCCGGGCGTCGTGCCCACGGGCGCGTCGGCCGGCGGCACCCGGCTCGGCGGCGCCGGACAGAACAACATCATGATGGACGGCATCTCGGCGATGGACACCGGCAACAACGGCCAGATGCTGAACATGAACGTCGACTCGATTGGTGAAGTGAAGATCCTCACCCAGGGGTATCAGGCGGAATACGGGCGCTCGAGCGGGCTGCAGATCACGGCCGTCACCAAGAGCGGCTCGAACCGGTTCAGGGGCTCCGCCTACGACATCATGACCAACTCGAACTGGGACGAGAACAGCTGGGTCAACGCCAAGAACGGCGACGCAAAGCCGAAGACCAAGACCAAGACGCTGGGCTATACCGTCGGCGGTCCCGTTGGCAAGCCCGGCGGAGCCAACAAGCTGTTCTTCTTCTATTCGCACGAGTATCGTCCGGTGTCGGCCGCGATCAACAACGGCAACCCGGTCCGGGTGCGCGTGCCGACGGCGCTCGAGCGGCTCGGCGACTTCTCGCAGACGCGCGACAACACCGGCGCGCTGTTCAACCTGATCAAGGATCCGAACTCGACCGCGCTCTGCGCCGTGGGCAGCACGGCGGGCTGCTTTCAGGCGGACGGCGTGCTCGGAAAAATTCCGGCCGACCGGTTGTATAACACCGGCATCGCGCTCCTGAGCCGGTACCCGCTGCCGAACGTGACGCAGGGGCCCGGCACCAACTACAACTACGAAGTCCAGCCCGCCATTACCGACAACCTGACGCAGCAGCCGGCGATTCGTGTCGACTACCAGCTGTCGTCGAAGCTCCGCTTCACCGGCAAGTACTCCGGCCAGCGCGCGCGGCGGCTCATCACGCCGGGAACACTTGCGGGCTTCAACGACGTCCAGAACCCGTACCCTTACATCACGAACTACGGCGTGACGGTGGACTACGTGGTGAACAACTCGACCTACCTGGAAGGCACCTACGGCTTCATCCGGAACCAGCTCGCCGGCGGCGCCTCGATCGGCGCGACCGGAACCGGGGGCATCCTGGTCACCGAATCCTCGAACCGGCTGAACAGCCTGGCGAACTTTCCGCTGCTCTACCCGAATGCCGGCGTCGTCGACGAGCGGTACTACGCGTTCACCGTGCTCAACGACCTGAATCCGGTCTGGTTCGACGGCAAAAAGATCAACCTGCCACCGGCGTTCGGCTGGGGCAACAGAATCCAGGGCACGGCTGGCGTCGGCGCCCTACCGGGGCCGCCCAACCAGGTCTTCCCGGGCTTCCTGAACATCAACCGCACGCAGGATGTCGCCATCAGCTTGACGAAGATCTGGGGCGCGCACACCAGCAAGGCCGGCTTCTACAACAACCACAGCTTCAAGGCGCAGAACACCGGCGCGGGTGGTGTGGCGAACCTCGGCTTCCAGGGCTACGTCAACTTCGGCAACGACACCAACAATGCCCTCGATACCGGGTTCGGCTTCGCCAATGCCGCCGTCGGCGTGTTCACGCAGTACCTGCAGCAGTCGAAGCTGATCGAAGGCAGCATGATTTACAACAACACCGAGTTTTACGTCCAGGACAACTGGAAGGTGAACGGCCGGTTGACGCTCGACTACGGCATTCGCTTCACGCGCCAGCAGCCTCAGTACGATCAGTTCCTGCAGATGTCGAACTTCTTCACCGACCAATGGTCCAAGGGAGCCGCGCCCCGGTTGTACGTCTCGGGCTGTAACAACGGCGCGACGGTCTGCACCGGCAACGCGCGCAATGCCGTGGATCCGCGCACCGGCCAGATCTTGACGGCGCCCGGCGCAGCGAACACCGCGGCGGCGATTGGCACGGTCGTGCCGAATTCCGGCAACTTGACCAACGGCATCCGTCAGGCCGGCGACGGTATTGCCGACACGTCCTATACGTGGCCGAAGCTGGCGGCGGCGCCGCGTTTCGGGATGGCGTACGACCTGCTGGGCAATCAGACCTTGATCCTGCGCGGCGGCGGCGGACTGTACTTTGACCGTCCCGACGGCAACACCGTCTTCTCGATTCCCGGCAACCCGCCGATCTCGACGTCGCAGGATCTCCGGAATGGCCAGCTCCAGACGTTAGGGACCGGTCTGAGCACGGTGGGCGTGCCGGCCCTGATCACCTTCCAGTACGATGCGAAGCTGCCTTCGTCGTGGCAGTGGCAGGGCGGCGTGCAGATGGTGCTGCCGTGGGCGATGGCGCTCGACGTCTCCTATGTCGGCAATCACGGCTTCAACCGGCTCCGCGCATTCCAGGGCGGCGCCAACGGCGCGGTGGATCTAAATGCCGTGGACATCGGCGCGGCCTATCTGCCACAGAACCAGGATCCGACTCTGGCGGCGAGCACGGTGCCGGGCGCCACGGCGTACACCACCAACCTGCTGCGCGCGTTCTCGGGCTTTGCCGCGATCAACGAGCAGCAAACGCGGTACTGGGACACGTATCATTCGATTCAGATGTCGCTCAACCGGCGCTCCAGGAATGGCCTGGCGTTCGGCACCAACTACACGCTCGGCCTGTCGTTGAAGGGCAACACAGGTCTCCAGAGCCGCTTGCAACACGCGCCGGACGGCGCCATCTCGTTCCGCGCGGATCAGGCTGAATACGAAAAGCTGAACGAGAACCTGGCGTTGCAGCGGCACGTCATCAAGAGCTACGCGGTGTGGGATCTCCCGGATGCGCCTTCGAGCTTCGGCAAGGTCGCCAATTACCTGCTCAACGACTGGCAGATTTCCGGCGTGCTCACGGCCGGCTCCGCGTATCAGGCAGCCAACCAGGCAAACGGCCGGTACGACCTCACCTATCAGTACCAGAACAACGGCGCCAATGTGAACCTGACGGGCTCGCCGGACTACGCCGCCAGGATCCGCTACACGGGCGATCCCGGGTCCGGCTGTTCGGACGATCAGTACCGGCAATTCAACACGAGCGCGGTGACCGGACCGCAGTACAACAGCGTCGGCCTGGAATCCGGCCGCAACCTGCTCGGTGGCTGCATTAACAAGACCGTCGACCTGGCGATCGCCAAGAACGTTCGCCTGCATGGCAGCAAGTCGCTGCAATTCCGGGTTGATGCGTTCAACGTGTTCAACACCGTGGTGATCATCGATCGCGAGCGGAATGTCATTTACCGCAGCCCGACCGACCTGACGATCGTCAACTCGCAGACGCTTCCCGATGGCTCGCTGGACCCGGCGCGCCTCACGCCCAGGACGGCGGGCTTCGGGGCCGCCACTAATGCGCAGGCGATGCGCAATCTGCAGGTGCAGCTCCGATTCGCGTTTTGACGATGTCTATGGTGTTGCTATGGTTCGCGGCGGCGATCTTCGCATCCACGGGTGCGATCGCCGTCGCGATCGCATCGACGCAGGCCGCGACCGCCCCTGTGACTCAAAGTCCGGGGGCGGAATACGGCGCCGTGGTCCGCACCTACTGCGTGCCCTGCCA
>JANOZI010000482.1:0-10624 GCA_031429375.1 Acidobacteriota bacterium
ATGCTGACCGAAGAGGCCCACCACATGTTCGTCGGCGAAAGCGGCATGGGCCGCATTCTCGAGCGCACCTGCCAGCTGCTGAAAGAGTCGGGCTTCTCGGGAGACGTGCGCAAGGCCGGCGGCATCGACCTGCCGTTGATCCAGAAGTTCGTCAACTTCTGGTTCAGCCAGAGCCTCGACCTGCACGGCAGCGAGGTCTCGAGTAACGCCGCGTCGTACTTTTCGAACGGCCTCAAGGGCCGCGCCGAAGAAGACAAGTTCGACGACGACCACGTGCTGGCGGCCAACCTGTACGTGCTCGACATGATCGACGACAGCGGCCGCATCATCCGCGAAGAAGTGCCGATGCGCAACGCCCTCAACGAGGTGCTGCGCGATTGGTATGTCGGCGACTGCCAGGCCGGGGTCGATCGCTGGAACAAGCGGACGCTCGAGGCGAATGGCATGTCGGAACGCATCGCGCTGCCGTCGCGCCGGTTCCACCGCAAGGTGGGCGTCTACGCCGGCAAGCACTTCGATCCGTATGGCAATAAGCTGACGGCAGAGGAATGGGACCGGAAGAAGTACGAGTGGCTGCCGTCGCCGGCCGACAAGGCCTACCTGCACAGCATCCAGGCGACGCCCGTCTACAAGCCGGGCCAGTTTGCCAACTACATCGCTCCGCCACAGCGCGGTATCAATCGCCAGCCGATCGACTTCGAATACGTGCGGACGGAGGCGTAGAAAAACAAAACAAGAGCTCAGGAGAATTCTTGCTTGGGACCGCCTACTGGATGATGATCCGGCCGAGAAGCCCGGTGTTGGTGGGCTGGTTGTGATCGTGGAAGCCGCAGGTCCGCGCCGTATTCATATTGGCGGTGGTCCGCGTCTGGCCCGCCGTCAAAAATCCCACTGAATTAATCTCGGGGCACTGCGTGTGCTCCGGGTGCGGATCCGACGACATGTCGTGCGGCTGGTTGTGGTTGTTGACGAACGTGACCCGGCCGCCGGGCGCGATCGTCACCGACGCCGGGCTGACGGCGCCGGTGGCGCCAATCGTAATGGTGGCCGTGGTGGGGTTGGGGCCGGTCGTGGGCGGTGTGGTCGTGGGCGGCGTGGTCGTGGCGGGTGGCGTGGGCGTCGGCGTGGTCGGGGAAGAGCCGCCTCCGCACGCGGCCGCGGTCGCCGCCACGATCACCGCCGCACCGAGCGCCATCCACACTGATTGCTTCATGTTGTTCGCTCTGCTGCGTCGGGGTCAGACCCCCGGCGCGTTTTGCTCGGGGTCAGACCCCGGCTAGAAAAACTTCCGCGACAGGTTGAACCCGATATACCAGTCGTCGCCGGAACCGCCCCCGCGCGCGACGTTGGCCAGCGTCGTGCCGACGCCGTTTGAGAAGTTGATCTGAAACAAGTGGCCGCCCATGCGTCTCTCGATACCGAAACTGACGTGCGTGACACCCGGTGAGTAGCCGGCGATCCGCGGCGAGGCCTCGAGCACCAGGTAGGTCGAGTTGAGCACGCGAACCCGGGTGCCCACGCCAACGACCGTGGTGTCGTTGTCGTCGACCAGCTCTTTGGGTTGCGGGTTGGTGTTGTTGATCCACGCCGGCTGCACGTAGATGGCCGCGCGGTCGCCGATCTCCCGGGAGATCACCGCGGCGATGCCGGGCGAGTAGCTGTCGCGGAAGTTATTAGTGCCTTCGGCCGTCGCGAGGGCGCTGATGCCAACCGGGAACGAGGCCTGCGACGTCAGTTCGTACTGGGCGAAGAACTGGGTGGTCCGGTCGGAGGTCCGGTAGATGCCGACCTGGCCGCCTTTCACGAGTCCATATCGCAGCTCGAGCCCGATCAGCGCGCCGGAATCGAAGCCGAAAAAGTCGCTGACCAAATCCGAGAAATCACCCTGCCCAAGCGGCCGCGCAAAGCGATGGGTCATGCGAAAGACCATCTTGTGGCGGGGGACCCGAAGGTTGGTGGCCAGCGTCGCAAGCCCGAAGTCGGGCTGAGCAAGGTTGACGTCGCGGTCCGGGTCGTCCTGGCGCTGTGACGTGGCTGCGGGTGGAACCGCGGCCGGAGGCGCCTGGGCGAAGACCGGCGGCGCGGCGAGCACCACAAAGCCGAGCCACAGGACGGCAAGCCGAATCGTTTGGGTCACATCGACTCCTAGTCGTTTTTGGCGCCGAGCTGAATCCAGCGGCGGATGATACTAACCTGACCCGCCGTCAGGAAGGGTCCGGCACCGCGCGGCATGCGCGTGCCGACGATGGTCGGGGCGCCCTCCAGCTTGTGGACAAGGTAGCTGTTATCCGGGTCGCCGGGCGCCACGAACACGGCGCCGGGCTTGGCGACGCTGGCCCTGCCCACGAGCGCCGAGTACGACTGGCCGTCGATCAGCAACAGGCCGGCCGACGGCGTCCGCCCCGCGTTGGTGTGACACTGCGTACACGCCAACCGGCCGCTGCTGTCCTGTTTACTGAAGATCTCTCGCTGAATGCTCGACAAGGTGGGCTGCAAATCCGGGGTCGGCCCTGCGACGTCTCTGAGCCGTTCGTCGCAACCACTGCCCATTAACGCGGCGAACGCCAGCAGTACTCGATACATTCTCATGGCGCCTCGATTGGAGTCATCGTTTCTTGACTGTGACAGACAGCATACCTTTCATTTCCTCATGGCCCTCGCCACAGTATTCGGAGCACAAGATCGGAAAGTCCCCGGCGGCGCTGGCGACAAACTCAATCGTCACCGGCTTGTCGCCGCGCGGAATGATTTTCGCGACCTTGAATTTCTTGATTTGAATGCCGTGGACGCCGTCGCCGGACGTGACGACGAGCCGCACGCGCTCGCCCTCGGTGACCTCGATGCGCGCCGGCTCGAATGCGAACCGGGTGGCGACGACGTCGATCACCCGAGGCTCGCCCTGAGGGAGGGCGCGAAAGATGGAGCCTTTCGCACCCGAGTCGAAGGGCCCGCCCTGAGCGAGGGTGCGAGAGATGGAGCCTTTCGTACCCGAGTCGAAGGGCGCTGAAGCCGTGGCGGGGTCCTGATGGGCATAAGACATCGCTGCCACTCCCAACAAGAGCGCCGTCCCCGCCACGGCAACCGGACCCCAAGCGCGCGTGCCGCGCTTGGGTTGAACCGAGCCCCGAGCGCGGCTGCCGCGCTCGGGTGAAGTTGAATCTCCTAAAAGTGTCGGTCGGACTATCACCTGCCCCTGAATAAGCAAGGGTGATGCCGTCATCATTGCAGAGCGAAAGCACAGCGCTACCGGCGTTTTGACCAGTGGCGGAGGGCGGCGGAGTGTCGTGTGGCGTAAGAACTTACGGTGAGCGTAAGGATCAGCCCTCGATGCGGTACTTGGCGAGGTAGTGGCTGAGGGCGCGCTGGCTGATGCCCATCAGCTCGGCGGCGTCCTTCTTCACGCCCCGCGCCTGTTCGAGCGCGCGGCGCATGGTTTCGCGCTCCGCCCATTCGAGGTTCTGATGGAGCTTGAGCGACGGCACGGCGGCGGTCGCCGGCGTGGCGGTGGCGCTCATCAGCCAGACGGTGCGGCTGGTGAGGACCGGGCCGGTCGAGAGCACCACGGCGCGCTCGATGGTGTTTTCGAGCTCGCGCACGTTGCCCGGCCACTCGTAGCGCGTCAGCTCGGTCATCGCCTTTTCGTCGACCCCGTCGATCTTCTTGCCGGTGCGCTCGGCAAAGCGCCTGACGAAATGATCGACCAGCATCGGGATGTCCTCGCGCCGTTCGCGCAGCGGCGGCATCTCGACCGGGATGACGTTGAGCCGGTAGAACAGGTCCTCGAGAAACTTGCCATCGGCGACGAGCTGGCGCAGGTCGCGGTTGGTGGCCGCAATCACGCGCACGTCGACGCGCTGCGTGCGCTCGGCGCCAAGCGGCTCGAACTCGCGTTCCTGCAGCACGCGCAGCAGCTTCGACTGCACGGTCAGGCTGATGGTGCCGATCTCGTCGAGAAAAATCGTACCGCCGTCGGCCAGCGCAAAGCGTCCCTTCTTGGTGAACGTGGCGCCGGTGAACGCGCCGCGGACGTGCCCGAACAATTCCGATTCGAGCAGGCCTTCGGGAATCGCCGCGCAGTTCACCTTGATCATCGGCATGCTGCGCTGCGCGCTGCGGGCATGGATGGCGCGCGCCACCAGCTCCTTGCCGGTGCCGGTCTCGCCGGTCAGCAAGACCGTGCTCTTCGATTCGGCCACCAGCTCGGCTCGCGCGATGACGTCGCGAATCGGCCGGCTGCGCCCGATGATGCCGTAGTGATCGAACTCGGCGTCGCGCTCGCTCAGCAGGTAGCGCAGCCCGGTACGGGCGCGCTGATCCTCGAGGGCCCGCCGCGCCAGCACCAGCAGCTCTTCGACCTCGAACGGCTTCTGCAGGTAATCGCGCGCGCCGAGCTTCATCGCCTCGACGGCGCTCTCGATGCTGCCGTGGGCGGTCATCATCACGATCGCCGGCCGTTCCGCCTCGGGCGTCGACGCCGCCATCTCGCGGATCACGTCCAGCCCGGTGCGGTCGGGCATGAGGAAGTCGATCACCAGGAGGTCGAACGCCCGCTCGCTGAGGGCGCGGGCGGCGTTGCGGGCGTTCGACGCCGTCACCACCTCGTGGCCGTCGTCGCGCAGGGCGCGGCCGAGGGTCTTGAGGATTTTCTCTTCGTCGTCGGCGAGAAGGATGCTGCCAACCATGTCAGACACTGTGAGTCACCGGCGCGTCGCCGAGCTCGACCCGGAAGTCCGTGCCGTCGCCCGCCTTGGTGGTGACGCCGATGGCACCGCCCATGCCTTCGACGATGTTCTTGGCGATGGCGAGGCCGAGGCCGGTGCCGGCGCGCCTGGTCGTGAAGTATGGATCGAAGATGCGCGGCAGCACGTCGTCGGCAATGCCGGGGCCGTGGTCGCGGATGGTGATGCTGACGCGGCGGTCGCCGAGCCGTTGCGTGATCAGGCGCACCTCCGGAGCGGCCGGGGTCGCCTGGGGCGGCGCGTCTTTCGGCGGCTCGGACGCATGTTGCGCGTTGGTCAGCAGATTGATCAGCACGGTGCGCAACCGCTCGCTGTCGATGATCAACTCGGGCAGCCCGGGCGCCAGATCGAGTGTGACCGGAGCGCGGGCCTCCCCGGCCGAGGCGGCGGCGGCGGCGTCGCGGCACACGGCGTTGACGTCGGTGGGCGCGGGGTCGAAGCGAATCGGCCGCGCGACGTCGAGCACGTCGTTGACGAGGCTGTTCAGCCGTTCGATCTCCTCGTCGATGTCCTTGGCGGCATCCCGAATGTCCGCGGCGCTGGTGCCGTCGCGATCGAGCGTGCGAAGCGCGCCCTTGATGATCATCAGCGGGTTACGCACTTCGTGCGCGATTACCGTCGAGAGCCGGCCAAGCGACGACAGCCGCTCGCGCTGCGCGGCTTCGCGCTGAAAGCGCGCGATCGAGTCGGTCAGCGTGTTGAACGTCGTCGCCAGCATGTGCGCGTCGTCGTCGTCCCAGCCGCCGCGGCGCTTGGTGGCGATCTTGCGGGTCAGGTCGCCGGTCGTCGCCACCTGCCTCATGTGATCGGTAATGGTCGCGAGCGGGTGGGTGATGGTTCGCGCCACCGCGTAGCTCACGACGATCGCCAGCAGGGTGGCGCCGAGCGCGATGGCGCCGAGTGCCGCCTGGATGCTGCCCAGCGTGCGCATCCGTTCGCTGCGCGAGCGCAGGATGATGGCCGCCGGATCGCGCGCCCCTTTCATGGTGCCGAGCGGCTGCGCCTGGGCGACGTATTCGACGCCGTCGATCACCAGGCGGATGGGGCCCGCGCTCGCGAGCACGCCGGCCAGGTCCGGGGCGGCGCCGGGCCCGAGCGTGGAGGCGCGGACCTTCCCGTCCATCGCGAACGCAATTTCGGCACCGGTCAGCGCCTTGAACTGTGCCGCCCGCACGTCGTCGAGCAGGTAGCCGATGCTGAGCACACCGAGGACGTCGGGACGCTCGAGGCCGACGAAGACGGGGACGCTGACGACTTCGAGTACGCCGCGGGCGTGCGGCCAGAATGCCGGCGACACCACCCCGTCCATGGCGGCTTTCAGGTCCGGAGTGGGTTCGATGATCGCGGCGTGGTCCCCGGCGCGCGCCAGCGTCTCGCCGCGCCGGTTGGTCACGATCAGCAGGTCGGCCCCCGACTGCTGCTGATAGTCGAGGGCGATCGGTGTCATCGTCGGGAGATCGCCGGTGTCAACGCCGGCCTTGAACTTCGGCAGGTCGGCAATCAGCCGCGCCGTGCGGGTGACGTTGTCGAACTGGGTGCGGCGCTGCTCGTCGACGAGCGTCGCGGCCTCGGTCAGGTCCCGTTGCACCTCGGCCTCGGTTTCGCGCGTCATCCGCGCGCTGACGAAGAACACCGCCGCGCCGATCGAGAGCATGGCCAGCAAGGCGCTCGCCAGGAAAATGCGGTTGGTGATCGAGCCGAGCACGCGCATCACATGGGACTCAATTCGTTCGTCGGACTCACTACTTTGCTGGGACTCACTACGTTCGTGGGACTCGCTGCGCTCGTGGGGTGAATACGCTCAGCAATGTGAACAATTCCCAGGAGCTCCGGAGGCGCGACTCGCACGAGGGCGCGGTAGCGCCCAAGTCCCACACGCGAACGTCGTGAGCGTGTGCCACGAGGCAGAAGTCCGAGCCGATCGCCGCGGCCCGCCGGATGCGCACCGGGCGCGATTTGGTAGCGGCCTTCGAGCAGCATCGACGTGGCCACCAGCGGCAGACCGACAACAGGAACCGAGTCTGTCCTCCTCACCACCCGGAAAGTATAATGCGCGCGTGTGGCTCGCCCTGCTGTTCTCGCTCGTCACGATCGCCGCCGACGCCACCGATCGCCAGAGCCGCACCATGGCGCTTCCGCCCGGCCGCGCGCTGACGATCGACCTCACCATCGGTAGCCTCCGGCTCGAAGGCTGGGACCGGCCCGACGCCGAAATCGAGATCGAGCGTCGCGCGCCGTTCGCCGAGGACCTGGCGCGCCTGCCGATCGCAATCGACGAATCGCCGTCGCGCGTCCAGGTGCGCATCGTGCAGCCCGGCGGCGCGACCGACCCCGCGGTTCGCGCCGATGTCGTCGTCCGCCTGCCGCGCGACGCCGCGGTCGAGCGTGTGCAGCTGGTTGAAGGCAAGCTCAGCATCAGCGCATTTAGGGGAACGGTGTCGGCCGATGTGCGGCGCGGGCCGATCGATGGCGCCGACGTCTCGGGAACGCTGCGGCTGGAGACCGGCATCGGATCGATCGCACTCACGAACGCGCGGTTGTCGCCCAACGGTTTGCTCCGGCTGCGCGCGTTCAATGGCGACGTGCGGATCACGCTGGCGGAGCGGCCGGCCGATGCCCGCATTCTGGCGCTGGCGTTGAACGGCCACATTCGATCGGACATTCCGCTGACGATGAAAGACACCTGGGGGCCGAGGTGGGGGCAGGCGACCCTCGGCAAAGGGGAGCCGGTGATTTCGCTCGATGTCGTGACCGGAACGATCGAGATCAAGTCGCCGCCTTCGCGCTGACACGCGCTAAGGCGGGCCGAGGCCGCGCTAACGCCTCTTCAAACGCTGCTGCGCGTCGCCGTAGCGCGGCGAGGCGGGCGGTACCCTGGCGTAGGCGGCCTTCGCCTTCACCGGGTCCTTCAGGCGGCGCTCGTAGATCTCGCCGATCCGGAACCACGCGTCCATCGGGTTGTCGGGAAAGCGCGCCACGAGATCCTCGAGCACCTGCACGGCCTCGGCATGGCGATCCATCTGCGACAGCATCATGGCCAGCCGATTGCGCGCGACCATCGACTGCGGGCCATTCGGAAACTGCGAGATATAGGTCCGCAGTGTCACCATCACGGACGACACTTCGACCTTGAGGACCGGATCGATCTCGCGGAGGTCCTTCCGATCGGTTTCGAGCCGCAACTTGGTTTGCAGTGCCTGCGCCGCCTGCGGAGTGCCTGGGAACTCGCGGACGACGTCGTTCAGCAGCTCGCGGGATTGCTGCACGGAACGCGCCTGCCGCGAGCGGCCGAGAATGGCGGCGCGGCGCATCTTGCTTTCGGCGGCGCGCGGATCGCCCTTGAAGCGGCTCTCGAATTCCACGTAGGCCGCCATCGCGTCATCGAGCCGCCCGGTCTTTTCGTGCAGCTCCGCCGCGAGCAACGAGGCCTCGGCTCCGGCGCGAGAGCCTGGATATTCGATGATGATCTGGCGCAGGTCGGCGAGCGCCTGGTCGTTCAGGTTGTTGGCCATCTTGGCCCGCGCGACTTCGAGCCGCTGGTTCGCTTCGGCCTCGCGAGAGGACGCCGGGGCCGCCGCGGGCGCTCTCGGCGCCGGGCGCGGCGCGGTCGCATTGCCCGCGCTCGTTCGCGCGGCTGCGGCTCCTGGACCTGCCGGCGCGGCGCCGGCCCCCGACGGTGTCGCGGGCTTCACGCTTGCCGCGGGCGGAGATGAACCGGGCACCGGGGCGGCCGCGGTTTGCGTCGCCGCCGATTGATTCACCGCCGCGGGCGGCTGGCCGCGGGTGGCGATAAACGCGCCAATCGCGGCGGCAATCGCGGCGAACAGGATCACGCCAACACCAGCGCCCCACGCGGCGGGCGAGCGCACGGCCGACTGGGTGATGGCGCTCAACGCCGGCCCGGCCGGCGGTGGCGGGGCGGGCATCTGCACCGTTGGGTTCGGCGGAAGTCCGCCTCCTCCCGAGGCGTCCGCTGCCCTCGTCATGCCCGATGCCATCACCACGGTGGCGTTCTCGGGATTAATACCTGTCGCCGACGCCACGGGAATTTGCGGCGAGCTGGCATCGCGCCGCAACCGCTTCAGGTCGGCGCCGAGGTCCGCGGCCGTCTGATAACGCAGCGTCCGATCCTTCTCAAGCGCTTTCGACACGATGCGATCCAGCGCCAGCGGCACGTTGGCGTTCAACGAGCTCGGCGGGGCGGGGTCACGGTTGAGAATGCCGTCGAAGACGATGGCGGTCGTGTTGCCCGGGAAACTCTGGCGGCCCGTGGCCATTTCGTAGAGCACCACGCCAAAGGAAAACAGATCGGTGCGCGGGTCGACGTCGTCGCCGCGCGCCTGCTCGGGCGACATGTAAGCGATCGTCCCGACCGTCGTGCCGGCCACGCTCTCGAAGTGCTCCTTCACGCGTGCGTCAGGGGCGACCTCGAGGTGCTGTCCCGAGCGCCGGTACTTCGGCGACAGCTTCGCGAGGCCGAAGTCGAGCACCTTCACCGGGCCGCGCTTGGTCAGGAAGATGTTGGCGGGCTTGACGTCGCGATGCAGGATGCCCTCGCTGTGCGCCGCATCCAGGGCGTCGGCGACCTGCGCCGCGATGTCCAGCACCTGCCGCATCTCGATCGGCTTGCCGAGCAACCGGTGGTCGAGCGGCTCGCCGTCGAGCAGCTCCATCGCGAGATACAGCTGCCCCTCGTGTTCGTCGAAGCCGTAAATGGTGCAGATGTTCGGATGGTTGAGCGCCGACGCGGTGCGGGCCTCACGCCGGAAGCGCTCGACCGCTTCCCCGTTCGAAGCGGTGCCGGCCGTCAGCACTTTCAGCGCGACCTGGCGACCAAGCTTGACGTCCTGCGCCCGGTACACCACCCCCATCCCCCCAGCGCCCAGCTGATCGAGGATGCGGTAATGCCCGAGGGTCTGCCCAATCAGGTTTGACACAGTGCGGACAGTGATCCTATGCCTGTAACGCCTTGACAGGGAAGGGGGCTAACGGTAGAGTCAGGTATCTGAAATCACATTCCACATAATGGAATCAGATCAGTCCACCGGCCTCATCCGTAACGCCCCGACCTCCATTGATAAGGCTCTCGAGGTCTGCGAAGTCCTAAGCGGCGTGCCGCGCGGCATGAGCCTTTCGGAGCTCGCCCGGTCGGTCCGCCAACCGGCGCCCACCGTGCATCGCCTGCTGCGCGTGCTCAAGGGACGGGGATACGTGCGGCAGGACGATGAGACGCAGAAGTACGGATTGACGCTCAAGATGCTCGACCTGAGCTTCAGGTCGCTTGGCCAGTCGGAGTTGCGCCTGCATGCGTATCCGATCATGCGCGAGTACGTGCTGCGCACGCCCTATCGCGGCTTCATCGCGATTCCCGCCAGCGGCGAGGTGACCTACGTCTGGAGCGCCGGCCCCGATGAAGTCGCGATGCGCACCGTCTATGGAAAAGAAATGCCGGGACACTGCGCGATGTATTTTTCGCCGCGGCAAGCGACCCGGCGTCTCAGCTGCCTGCGGCTCGCGTCGCCGTCGGAGCTGAGCCAGCCCGAAGCGACCGTCGTGCGCATGGGGCCGCCGCCGATGGCGCCCGACGCGATGCAGCGGCTGTTCTGCACCTGTGCGCCGGTCCGCGATTACACCGGCCAGGAAGTGGCGCGCGTCGGCGTCTTCGGACACGGCGCCGACGACCGGCCGATTCTCACCGAGCACCACCGCGGCTCGTGGGACCTGGCGCGCCGCATTTCGATGCGCCTCGGCCACGTCCCACCGACCGCGCTCGAGAGCACCGCGTAACGTAAAACTTAAAACTGAAACTTTCAACTTTCAACTTTCAACTCTGCACTCTGAACTCTGCACTCTTAACTACAAGGATCGCGAATGGCGTACATCAT
>JANOZI010000483.1:0-5362 GCA_031429375.1 Acidobacteriota bacterium
GGCGGAGGTCGGCGGGCACGTTGTCTTCCGGATCGTAGTCTCTCGCCTCTTCGACCACGTTCAAGTGGAAGCGAATGGCGTCCGAGAGATTCGAGTAGGCGCCGTTATGAAAGAGCGCGGGCGACACGGCGAGGTTACGAAGCGGTCCGGTACGGAACTTGTAGCGGTCCGCGACGTCCCCCGTCCGCTCCTCGCGGCCGAAGTCTTCGTTCTCGCTCGGGCCGGAGAAGATGAAGTTGCCGGTCGCGACGCCGAACTGTGGAAACACCTGGGGCACGCCGAGGACGTGCTCCTTGAAGTCGCTGAACATTTCATTCGAGTTGCCGTCGACCTTGTGGCACGAGGCGCAGTTCGCCTTGCCGAAGAACACCAGCGCGCCGCGCTTTTCGGAAGTCGAGAGCGCGTCGTGGTCGCCGCGCGCGAACTGGTCAACGGGCGCGTTGGCAAAGACCAGCGTGAACTCGAACTCGGCGATCGCCTTGCCGAACATGAAGAAGTCGATCGGCGCGCCGCGCTTCACTTCGGGAAACAGCTGGCCGAACATGGCACGGTAGGCGGTATTCCCATTCAGCGCGGCGAGGGCCACCTGCCGGATGGGCTCGTTGCGGAACCCGCTCGCATCACGCAAGGGGACCGGCAGGCCCGGACCCGGAACATCGAACTGACAGAGGCGGGATTCCTCGGGATACGTCGGCACTCCGCCCGGGCAGATGCCTTCGAAGCCGCCGACCTCGATCAACTCGGTTGGCGGAATGTGCACCTGTGCCTGAAGCAAGTGCGTCACGCCGCGGCGCGCGCTCTCACTCGCGGAAAACCGCGTGTCGCCCTCTGGCGCGGGGAAACTGAAGCCACGGGAATTGTCGAACGGATCGCCCGTGAGTGACTCGAACCGGTTGTTCCACATCAGCCGTGGGAACAAGGCGGTATTCACCACCGCCGGCGAACGGCGCTGGTTGCGCGGTCCGGTGCGATGCGGCCCCACGACGTTGTTGTTCTGGACGCCAATGGCCATCGGCTGCGAGTCACCCATGCCGTTGGTGGGTGAATGGCAGCCGCCACAGGTGTTGTCGCGCCCGTTCGAATGCAGGTTGTCGAACCAGAGGAGCCGGCCGAGCTCGGCCAGTTTCGGATCGATCGGCCGTCCGAGGTTCTTCTTGATCCGCTTCTGGAACGTTTTCTCGATGTCGCCGGTAAAACCAGCGGCGTCGAGCGCATCCCTCACGTCTTTGTTCAACGACTTGTCAGCGTCTTCCTGCTTCTTGCCGTTCTGGCCATCGTCCTGCTTCTTGCCGTTCTGGTCAGTGGCGTGGCTTGCGGCGAGGACGACTGTCGAACCGAACGGGACACGAGCGGTCTGCGACCCGAGTACCAGCACAAGTGCGTAAGGCACTGCACTCAGCGCCACGAGTTTTGCAACCTTCATACAAGCGTCCGATCCCCTGGAAGCCGAATAAACAGACGTCGACGCTAACCGCAAAGCAATAACCGAGCCTTTTGCTCGCGGAGCTAACTAGTTGATACACAATAAGTTAGCTAATTGCGCCAATCCGTGCACGTGCCACTATAGAACACGGGCGGTACACGAAATCGCACCTAAGTCGTTCAGAGTCAACTCATTCTACTATAAGTCCTATTATGGACGCCAGTTGGCCCATATCGGAACAGCACGAGTCCTGAGACTACGCCGGTTTTCCCGGCTCCGACAGCATTTCCCGCACTCGGCTCAGTAGCGGTGCCATCTCCATGGATTTCGCGATGAACGCGTCCGGCGCGGGTTGACGACCCTGGTATTCCGCGTCACGCAGATCGGCGGAGGTGAGCATGAGCACGGGAATCGATCGCATCGCCGGGTCCTCTTTCAACAGCCGGACCAACTCGAAGCCATCGGCGCGCGGCATGAGTCCATCGGTGATGACGAGATCGGGCTCGAACTGCCTGGCCTTGGCGAAGCCTTCGAGGCCATCGGCGGCGGTGTCGACCTCGTAGTGTTCGCCCTTGAAGACGGCGCCAAGAATGGCGAGCGCGACGGGGCTGTCGTCAACGATCAGCACGCGCGGGCGGGGAACGTTTTCGATGGTGGAGCCTTTGATGTGGTTGGGCGCAAATTATAACACGCGCCTAAAACGCACAGAAGTTCAGGAGATCAGGAGTTCAATCTTCAACGACGCCTGTCAGGGCGGTGTGTTGCGTGCCTGAAAAGCTCCGCGCTATACTCGGAGGTCTCTCCTGAGGCCAGGTAGCTCAGTTGGTAGAGCATGCGACTGAAAATCGCAGTGTCGGCGGTTCAATTCCGTCCCTGGCCACCACTCGACTTACCTTGCGCTTCGCCTTCGGCGAACCGCAAGGTTCGCTCGTGGCAAGCCACGTGAAGGTCGAGTGTCTCCACCCCGCTCTCGATCCTGGCGGAGGTCGCAGTCCTTACTTCAATGGCGGCACGACGATGATCGGCAGGTTCTTGTTTTTCAGCTGATCGTTGAAGCCGCTCGCAATTCGCGAGCGGAGGCCTTCGACCTGGCTGCGCAGGTCCTTCAACTGCCCCTCGATCAGCTTCTGCACCTCGAGTTGCTGATCGGTCGGCTTGAAATCCCCGCTCGCCAGGCCCCCGGCAAGATAGTTCAATTTACCGAGCAGCTTGGACGCGTAGCGGACGCCGTCCTGCCCGCCGGTTATGCGCAAGTCGATCAGGTTCATCTCGACCGCCATCAACTGTGCGTTCACTTCTTCAGCCGCGGTCTTCACGGCCGGATCGGCCGTCACGCGGCCGAGCCCCTCGATCTGGCTGCGGACGGCCTCAATCAGGTTGACCATGTCCGCCGCCGTGTTGAGGTGATCGCGTAGTTCCACGATCATGCGGGTCTGCGCCGCGATGTCCTCCTCGGTGCCGGCCGAATTCGGATCTTTCCGAACGGTCAGCGGCTGGGTCAGCTCGCGGCCTCCGGCCGACAGCTTGATCGTGTAGACCCCGGGCGGCATCAGCATGGTGATCTGCCCTGCGCCGGGCGCCGCGCGCGTGCCGTCGGCGCCGACCCTGATGTGTGGCGCGTACGTCGGGCTCGTCCGCAGCCGCACTTCTCTCGTCGGCTCGGACCGCAGGTCCCAATGAGCCCGGTTGAGCCCGGCCTCTTTCGGCGCCGCAAACGTGCGGACGACCTGGCCCTTCGCGTCGAGCACGCTGATGGTCACGGCCCCGGCCGGCGGCGTCTTCAAGTAGTAGTTGATCGACGCGCCATAAGCCGGGTTCTCGCCCACGGTGGGATCGTCGTAGCTCGATGACGGCGCGGTGATCGGGCGGAACCGATAGGCGGCGCGCAGCGGAAACAGGTGGACATCGGTTGCCAGCACTTGCGGCGTCAACTGCTGCAGCGGCGTGATGTCGTCGAGGATGAAGAAGCCGCGGCCGTAGGTCGAGATGACGAGGTCGTTGAAGTGTTCCTGGACCACGATTCCCGAGACCGGCGCATGCGGCAAATCATTCTGCAGCGGCCGCCAGCTCTCGCCGTCGTCGAACGACACGTAAATGGCGTTCTCGGTTCCGAGGTAGAGCAACCCGCGCCGCACCGGATCCTCTTGAATGACTTTGGCGTAGCTCAACATGCTCCGCGGAATGCCGTTGACGATGGACCGCCACGTCCGCCCGTAATCAGTCGTCTTGTAGACGAACGGGTCGCGGTTGTTGACCTGGTGAAAGTCCACCGTCAGGTACGCCGTGGGCGCATCGTGGCGCGAGGGCACGATGCTGCGCACGCTGCCCCACGGCGGCAGATTAGGAAGGTTCTTCGTGACGTTGGTCCACGTCTTCCCGCCGTCGCGCGTCAGCTGCACCAGCCCGTCGTTCGTGCCGGCCCAGATCAGGCCGCGTTCCTTCGGCGATTCGGCAATCCCGAACACCACTCCCGCATATTCGACGCCGATGTTGTCCGGCGTCAGGCCGCCCGAGCTGCCCATCCGCGTCTTGTCGTTCAGCGTGAGGTCGGGACTGATCACCGTCCAGCTCTGGCCGCCATCAGTGGTCCGGTGCACGTGCTGGCTGCCCACGTAAATCGTGTTCCGGTCGTGCGGCGAAATGTGCAGCGGCGCGTCCCACACGAAGCGATAGCGCACGCCCTCGGCGGGACCGTTCGACTGGTGCGGCCAGACCTCGACGTTGCGGAACTGGCGCCGGTTCTCGTCGAAGCGGACGACAATGCCGCCGACCGCGCCGGAGCCGGAGGCAGATGACCACACCAGCTTGGAATCAACGGGATCCGGCGTGGCCCATCCGCTTTCGCCGCCGCTGACCGAGTGCCACATCGCTCGCGGGATGATGCCATCGCCACCGCCGAAGCCGCCTTGAAGCCGGCTGTTGCTCGGCCCGCGATACGAGGGCTCGTCCTGCTTGTTGCCCAGCACGTTGTAGGGAATCTCATTGTCGACGGTGACGTGATAGATCTGCGCGTTGGTGAGGCGCTGGCGGAACCAGGTGCGCCCGCGGTTGATGGAAATCGACAAGCCCTGGTCGTGCGCCACGATCATCCGGTTGGCGTTGGTCGGATCGATCCAGATGTCGTGGTGGTCGCCGCCCGGAGCCCGCGGCACGACCGCGAGCGTCCGCGCGCCGTCGATCGACTTGGCGAACGACGCGGTCAAAAAGTAGGTTTCATCCTCGTCGTCCGGGGCGACGGCGATGCGCGAGTAATAGTGAGCACGCCCCATGGCCAGGTGGTCATGGCTCACCAGTTGCCACGTGTCGCCGCCATCCTCGGAGCGCCACACCTGGCCGGTATCGGTCGGTTGGCCCTCCCACGGCACACCGTCTCCCGTTTCGATCATGGCGTAGACGCGATCGGGGTTCGACTGTGCAATGGCCACCGCCACTTTGCCCACCGGTCGCGTCGGCAGGGCGCTTCCCGCCAACTTCTTCCAGGTGGCACCACCGTCCTGCGAGCGGTACAAGCCACTTCCCGGACCTCCACTCACCCGGCCCCACGTGTGAATCTCCAATTGCCACATGCCCGCAAAGAGCACGCGCGGGTTCTTCGGATCCATCGCAATGTCCGAACAGCCCGTGTTGTCATCGACGAACAGCACCTTGGTCCAGGTCTGGCCGCCATCGGTGGTCCGAAAAACGCCGCGCTCCGGCTGCGGTCCGTACGCATGGCCGAGCGCGCAGGCCAGTACAACCTTCGAGTCTTTGGGATCGATCACGAGACGGGGAATGCGCCCGGTCTGCTCGAGCCCCATGAGCGCCCACGTCTTGCCGGCGTCGAGGGATTTGTAGATGCCCTGGCCGACCGAGATGTGACTTCGGATCTTTCCTTCCCCGGTGCCCGCCCAGACCGTATTGGGATCCGACGCGGCCACGGCCAGCGAACCGATCGACTGA
>JANOZI010000484.1:0-5721 GCA_031429375.1 Acidobacteriota bacterium
GTCGAGTCCCGGGCCCGGCAGCACCAGCTTGGAGCCGGCCATGGCCGTGGCGTACGGAACACCCCACGCGTTGACGTGAAACATCGGGACCACCGGCAACACCACGTCGGCGTTGCAAATACCGAGGGCGTCGGTCATGCAGATCGCGTACGAGTGAAGCACCGTCGATCGATGCGAGTACAGGACGCCTTTCGGGAATCCGGCGGTGCCGGAGGTGTAGCAGAGCGACGATGCGGTATTTTCGTCGAACGTCGGCCAGGTGAATTGATCGGACTCACCCGCGATCAGGCCTTCGTAATCCCGCAGGCCCTGGATACCGGAATCGGCAGGCAGATGCGCCGCATCGGTCAACGCCACATAGTGGCGGAGAGGATTGGGCTGGGCCGCCAGGAACTGCGCCAGCTTCAGGAACGTCGTGTCGAAGAACAGCGCGACGTCCTCGGCATGGTCCACGACGTAGCGCAATTGATCGAGCGGGAGGCGCGGATTCACGGTGTGGAGCACGGCGCCAAAACTCGAAACCGCGAAATAGACCTCGAGATGGCGGTGCGTGTTCCACGCCAGCGTCGCCACCCGATCGCCGCGCTTGATGCCCATGGCCTGCAGCGCGTTGGCCAGTTGCTTCGCCCGTCGCGCAACCTCGCCCCACGACGACCGGTGGATCGGCCCCTCGACCGTGCGCGTGACGACTTCGACTGGAGCACAAAACCGCGCCGCAAACTCGATCTGGCTCGAGATCAAGAGCGGCTGGTCCATCATTTGTCCGAGCATCACGACTCCTCAACTGCGAACTCTACACCGGCTAAGGGCGCCTCGAATCGGTCTTCTGATGAAGCCAGATGATGTCGTACAACGGCCGCGACGTGGGGCCGCCGAGGTTCGCCGTGCGCATTTGCGTGGCAGGCATGCCGACTGCAGACGCCATGCCCGCCAGGCTTGCGCGGGCCTCGTTGTGCAACAGGTAGCCCCCGGGCCGCAGCATCGCCGCAATATTCGACAGCGCGAGCGCGAGTTGGCGGTCGTCGAAGTACGCCATGACGTTAGTCACGATGATGATGTCGAACGACGCCCCTTCCACCAGCCGATCCGTGATGACATTCAGCCGTTCCGCGCTCAGCGCCCGGCTCACCGCGGGGCTCAGGGCGACTGAATGGTCATAGCGAGGGTCGGACGTCATGGCGGATGATGCAGTGGCACGAGTGCCAACCGCGCGTCCCAGCTCCCTGAGGTAGCGGCGATAGTCTTCGGTGAAGGCCCGATCCCGCCTTTCCGGAATTCCAGAGAAGACATGCCAGGTGAGGCCATTCCGAGCGACGCCCTCCACGGCGCTCACCACGCGTGGATTGACGTCCACCGAATGCACGATGAAGTTTCCAACCGAGGCCAGTGATCGGCTCAGCAGTGCATCCGCCACGGCGAGCGGCTGATAGCTTTGCGGTTCCGATGCGTCGATGAGATCGGTTCGCGGCGCCAAATCGAGTCCCGGACCCACCACAAGCGCCTTGCGGATGCGGAGGGTGGGATCCAGGGCGTGCACGAGACCCAGACCGATGGAGACGCCGAAGCCGGCGTCAATCTGCGTGTCGGAACTGAGCGCGCGGGCTTGATAGAGGCCGGCGACGGCGGCCGCGTCCCCGCGGGCGGCAAACTCCTTCTGGTAGAGAAAGCGGGCGACCCTGGCATAGTCGGGATAGAACCCGTCGGCGGTCGGCGGGCCTCCCTGGGTCTCGAGCATCTGCCTGAAGAGCGCCAGCCGCGGTCCTGCGGCGGTCGTTCGAAGCATGCCCAGAAGCTCGGCGATCCGCACGCGCTCCGCCGGCGGCAGGCCCGTGGCCGGCAGGTACGAGGGATCCGCCAGTAGCCGATTGCGGTGTTCCGCCGACAGGCCCTCCACGAATCCGCGCGCGCTCAGCGCGGGTTCGATGGGCGGCCGATTCGTGAAACGCGCCGACTGGAGCGCGTAATAAAGCAGATGTTCCCGATCGCCTTCTGCCACGCGCCGTTCGGTGTCGGCCTCGACCTGGGTGATGAAAGCGGGAAAGCCCTGTTCGGGCACACCGCTGGCGGCCAGGCTCTTCTGGAGAACCGGAGGCAGATCCGAAAACTGAATTCGGCGGCTGCGTTCCGCGGTGAGAGACGAGGGTCCCATCACCGCGGCCGTGAGGCCGGCCGCGAGCAGCATCCGCGACCAACAGCCGGCCGGAGCGATCCTCAAAACAGCAGCTTGAGCCCCAACTGTCCGTAGCGCGGGAAGTTCGACTGCCGTACGACGGATCGGTCGATCGATCCGAACAGCGCATTGGTCGCGTTGTTCTCGTAGTTCCGCTCGTCGTAGACGACCTGGTTCAACACGTTGAAGACCTCGAGGCGCACCTGCAGCCGCACCTTCCCGGTCAGCCGCGTCGTCTTCGCGAAGTTGATGTCGAACTGGTAGAAGGGCGGACGGCGAATCTCCGAGTCGCGGAAGGCCGTCGTGCGCGGCGTGTAGTTCGGCCGGATGATGAAGTTCGGCTCGGTGCATCCCGCGGCGGTTGAAAACCCGAGCATCGTGACGACGCCGGTGTCGCTCATCTGGGCGACGCAGTTCTGCACGCCGCGAATGACCTTCGCGTTGTAGTCGACGTCCTTGATGGTGGCGTTCTTCACGTAAAACACGTTGCCGGGCAGTCCCCATGGTCGGCCGGTGTTGAATAGCCACATGCCGGCGACTTCCCAGCCGCCGGCCACCGCATCGAGGACAGGATGCGCGTCGCGCAGGAAGCGGCGATCGCGGCCGAACGGCAGGTGATAAACGCCGGAAATCGTGACACGGTGCCGTCGATCGCTCTCATAGGGCGACCGCTGCACGATTCTGTCGACGTCGGTGAGCGTGGGATTGGTCGTGGCGGTGCCGCCGAGCTGGTTGCCGCCGCCGTTCTCTTCGATCATCTTCGCCCAGGTGTAAGTCCCGGCGAGGCTGATGCCGTCCGAGACACGTTTGTTGACGAACAACTGCGCCGAGTTGTACCAGATCTTTCCGTCGTTGCGATCGAGCTCGGTGATACCGGTGAACTGGGGGAACGGCCGGCTCAGCTCGTAGCGCGACAGCGTCGGACTCGTAAAGCGCGTGGTCCCCTCGAACCCCGGGACCTGGAAGAACGGGTTCGGGAGCAGCTCGTTGCAAAACGACGCGACCCCGCCCTTCGTCACGTCGCAGCGGTTCCGCAGTTCGAGTGGCGGTTCGTTGAAGCCGCCCCATCGGTTCTGTTCCTGCAACGTCCGGCTGCCGACGTAGGTCAGCTCGAACGTCGTGCGCCACGGCAGCTCGCGCTGGATGCCGAGCGAGAACTGATGGACGTATGGGTTGACGAAATCGGGATTCGAGAATCCCGGATTACGGCCGAGGAAGGTCTGGAGACCCTGCGACGCCCCAGGTGCCTGCGCAATGCCCTGCGAGAACGGATTCGAAAGCGGATACGTCGACGTGCGGCTGTCGTCGAGCGTCGTGATGAGCGGCGTCGAGATGCCGAAGCCGTTCGAATCGGAAATGCCGACGACGCTGAGGTAATAGAGGCCGTAGCCCCCGCGCAGCACCGTCTTGTCATTCAGGAGATACGCCAGGCCCAGCCGCGGTTGGATGTTGTTCTTGTCGTATTGATACGGGTAGCGGGGGGTGCCGTCAACGTTGACGAATCCGAGACCGCCGCGAACCGGCTGGCTGAGCCGCGACGACACCGGGTTGATCACGGTGGTATCGAAGCCGTGGTTGAGCCGGTCCTGCTCCTCGAAGACCGGCGAGTTCAAGTCCCACCGCAGACCCAGGTTGACGGTCAACTTGTCCGTCAGCTTCCAGTCGTCCTGCACCCAGGGCGCGTAGTAGTTCCAGCGGAAGGTCGGATAGAAGTTGTTGTCGATGGTCCCGGTGTTGGCCGCTCCGAGCAGGAACGACGCGATGGAATTGCCGCTCAAGGCGTCGCCCAGGTTAAAGGTGCGCTGCGTAAAGCGGCGGTCGAAGCCCATCACGAAGAGGTTGCCGTTGATCTCGCGCGTGTACCACGTCATCCGCATGTCGAGCCCGCCGCGCACGTTGTGCGTGCTCTTCACCCAGGAAAAATTCGGCTGCACGCTGAACACCGTGGTGGTTTCGCTGTTGCGGCCGGCGCGCCCGATCGACTGGTAGTCGGTCACATTGATGCGCGGGAACACTTTGTTCGGCAACTGGTTCACCAGCGTTGCGGGGAATCCGAGCTCGGCGGGATTGAAGCTCAGCCCGGGATCCGAGCGCGACAGCTCGAGGTACTGATTCAGTCCGCTGCGCATGTTGAGGACGAGCGACGAACCGACGGTGCGGACCCAGTCGGCGACGCCCGTATGATTCAGCCGCTCGAGCGGCAGCTGGCCGTCCTGCGCAGGACCGCTGGTAATGCCGTTGGTAAACCGCTGCTCGGTCCGCTTGTTGTAGGCGTAGCGGAAGAACATGCGCGTCTTGCTGCTGATGTTCTGATCGACTTTCGAGGCGATGTTGCGAAACGTGTCGTACGCCAGGTTCGGCGCAAACACGAAGTTGTTCCGCCACGGGTCGGCGCCGGCCGGCGGCGTGGAATTGGGCCGCAGGAAGTACTGCGTCAGGCGGGCGGCCATCGGGTCGATGCGATTGGCCGGAATGATGTTGTTCGGGAACGGGTCTCGCACCCACTGCCCGTTCTCGAGCCGGCCGGTCGCCGGGTCGTAGATCGTGATGAGGCGGCCCTGCCCGTCCAGCAGGTTGCTGAAATCGCCGCGCAGCTGGGCGTCGCTCGGCACGGTGTAGGTCGCCGGGTTCGGCGTCGCTTCCTTGTAGCCCTCGTAGTTGAACATGAAGAAGGTCCGGTTCCGGCCGTCGTACAGGCCGGGGAGCTGCACCGGGCCATCGATCTGCCCGCCGTACTGATCCAGCGTGTGATCGGGTTTCTCCCGCCCGTTGACCTTGAAGAAGTACTCGTTGGAGTCGAATGCCTTGCGGCGCGCAAACTCGTAGAGCGTGCCGCGGTAGGTATTGGTCCCGGACTTCAGCGACACGTTGATCACACCTCCCGCCGTACGTCCGTACTGGGCGTCGTAGCTGTTGGTGACGATCTTGAATTCCTGCACCGAATCCACCGGCGGGACGTAGGCGATGTTGTTGCCGCCCTGGATGGAGTTGTTCGGCGCGCCATCGAGCAGGAACTCGTTGTTCCGGTTCTGCCCGCCGTTGATGGACCAGTCGGCAATGGCGCCGTTATCGAAGGGCCGCTGGTAAATCGCGGGCCCGTTATAGGTGATGCCCGGGGACAGGTACGACAACATAAACGGATTGCGTGCGTTCAGCGGCAGTTCCGTGAGCCGGGCGTTGTCGATGACCATCCCGCGGTCGGCCCTGGACGTCTCGAGCAGCGGCGACTCCGCCGTCACCGACACTTCCTCGGTCAGCTCGCCGAGCTGGAGCTGGAAGTTGATCGCCACCGTCTGGCTCACCTCGAGCTGAACGTTGGTGCGGGTGGCTTTGCGAAACCCAGCCAGCTCCGCAGACACGGTATAGGTGCCGGGCTTGAGAAACGGAATGGTGTACGCGCCCTCCCGGGTGGTGACGCCCGACGCCACTTCGCCGGTCTGGGGGTTGAGGATGGTGATGGTCGCGCCGGGAACCGCCAGGAGGTTCGGATCGGCGACGCGGCCGGTCACGGTTGCACGGAATTCCTGCGCTGAGGCGACGCCGCTCGCCAG
>JANOZI010000485.1:0-6301 GCA_031429375.1 Acidobacteriota bacterium
CCGCGCGGCGGGGACCCCGGCTTGCGATCCGGGCGCCGCGCTCCGGGACTTATGCAACGCATCACGCTTCCAGGGGACTTAGATAGCCATCGATCGCTGCGGCCGCGCGACGGCCGTCATCGATCGCCCAGACGATGAGCGATTGACCGCGCTGCATGTCTCCGGCGGTAAACACGCCCGGCACGCTCGTCATCCATTGATCGTCGCGCCCGACCGTGCCGCGGTCGCTCATCCGGACGTCGAGGTCGGTCAGCAAGCGGCTCTGCTCAGGGCCGACAAACCCCATCGCGAGCAGCACGAGGTCGGCCTTCATCTCGAACGCGCTGTCTGCGACCGGCTCAAAGGTCACCCGGCCGCCCGACACGATGCGCTCGACGCGGTGGCCGTGGAGCATGCGGACATGGCCGGCGGCATCGCCGCTGAGCTCGGTGGTCGCAACGGCGTAGACGCGGTCGCCGCCTTCTTCATGCGCTGACGAAGTCCGGAAGACGTTCGGCCACAGCGGCCACGGATTGTCCGCCGCCCGTTGCTGCGGAGGTGTGGGCAGCAACTCCAGCTGGCTGACCGATGCCGCGCCCTGGCGATGCACGGTACCGAGGCAATCGGCGCCGGTATCGCCGCCGCCGATGATGATGACGTGCTTGCCTTCGGCCGTGATCGGCGCGCCGCCAGGTTCGTCGCCCTGGCAACGGCGGTTCTGCTGCGTCAGGTACTCGATCGCGAAGTGGACGCCCTCGAGCGCGCGGCCGGGCACGTTCAGGTCGCGCGGCCGTCCCGCGCCGCCGGCGAGCAGCACCGCATCAAAATCACGCTGAAGATCCTGCGCCGTCACGTCGACGCCGACATCGACGCGGGTGCGGAACACCACGCCCTCGGCCGCCAGCAGATCGAGACGGCGATCGAGCACGCGCTTCTCCATCTTGAATTCGGGAATGCCGTAGCGCAGCAATCCGCCGACCCGGTCCGACTTCTCGAACACCGTCACGCTGTGACCGGCGGCGTTGAGCTGCGCGGCCGCCGCGAGGCCCGCCGGGCCCGAGCCGACGATGGCCACCTTCTTCCAGGTGCGCGTGGGGGGCGGCTGCGGAACGATCCAGCCTTCGTCGAATGCGCGATCGACGATGCCGAGCTCGATCGACTTGATAGTGACCGGGTCCTTGTTGATCCCGAGCACGCACGACCCTTCGCACGGCGCGGGACACAACAGGCCGGTGAACTCCGGAAAGTTGTTGGTCTGGTGGAGCCGCTCGATGGCCGCTCGCCACGAATCGCGATAGACCAGGTCGTTCCAGTCGGGGATTAAGTTGCCGAGCGGGCAACCCTGATGACAGAACGGAATGCCGCAGTCCATGCAGCGCGCGGCCTGGCGCGTCAAGTCTTCAATCGGATACGCCTTGTAGACGTGACGATAATCACCGACGCGCTCCTCGACTGGGCGCGCGGGCGGCTTGGCCCTGGAGTATTCGATGAAGCCGGTCGCCTTACCCACAAATGCCTCTCACAGAAAAACAGAAACGCGGAAACACGGAAAACTCGTTTTTGAAATGCATCGTCTTAACCTGTATTCCAAGAATGGTGATTCTGTGTTTCTGTGCTTCTGTGCTTCTGTGTGATGTATTCACGCAACTAAGTCACTCGACGCGGGCTCGCGTGACTCCGCCCGCGCTTTGGCTTCCGCGGCTCTCACGCGTTTGAAGTCGCGTGGCATGACCGTGACCAGCTGGCGCTGCATCATCGGCCAGGATTGCAGCATCCGATCGCCCATCGTGCTGCCGGTGAGCTCGACGTGGCGGGCAATCATCTCGTAGACGGTCGTGATCTCGGCGGCATCCTCCAGGTGCTCGAGGTCAACCATGTCGATGTTGCAGTTGAGCGCGAACGAACCGTCGGTGTCGAGCACGTGCGCCACGCCGCCGCTCATGCCGGCGGCAAAGTTGCGCCCGGTGCGACCCAGCACGATCACCCGCCCACCGGTCATGTACTCGCAGCCGTGATCGCCGACACCCTCGACCACCGCGTTGGCGCCGCTGTTGCGAACCGCGAATCGCTCGCCGGCCACACCGCGCACGAACGCCTCGCCACCAGTGGCGCCGTAGAGCGCGACGTTGCCGATGATGACGTTCTCTTCCGCGGCAAATACCGCGTCGCGCGGCGGCCGGACGATGATGTGGCCGCCCGACAGGCCCTTGCCGACGAAGTCGTTGGCCTCGCCGTCGAGCGCCAGCGTGATGCCGCGCGGCAGGAACGCGCCGAAGCTTTGCCCCGCCGAGCCGGTGAAGCTGACGTGAATGGTGCCGTCGGGCAGCCCGGCCCCGCCGAAACGCCGCGTCACCTCGTAACCGAGCATGGTGCCCGCGGTGCGATCGGTGTTGCGAATCGGCGACACCAGTGCGACCGGCGCGCGATGCTCGAGAGCCGGCTGCGCCTGCGCGATGAGCTTGCGATCGAGCACAGCGTCGAGCCCGGCGTTCTGCGTGCAGACGGCGCGTCGCGCCACGCCGCCCTCTGCGCCGTACAGCGGCGCGTCACGCACTGTTTCAGGCACGTGCAAAATCGGCGACAGATCCAGGCCCTTTGCTTTCCAGTGCTGCGTCGCCTTCTCGAAGTCGAGGCACTCGGCGCGGCCGATCATCTCGTCGAGCGTACGGAACCCGAGCCCGGCCATCAGCTCTCGCACTTCCTGGGCAATGAAGTGGAAGAAGTTCTGCACGAACTCCGGCTTGCCGCCGAAGGTCTTGCGCAGCTCCGGGTCCTGCGTGGCGATGCCGACCGGACAGGTATTGAGGTGGCAGACGCGCATCATCACGCAGCCCATCACCACGAGCGGCGCGGTGGCAAAGCCGAATTCCTCGGCGCCGAGCAGCGCCGCGACCACGACGTCGCGGCCGGTCTTCATCTGGCCGTCGACCTGCACGACGATGCGGTCGCGGAGGCGGTTCATCAACAGCACCTGCTGCGTCTCGGCGAGGCCGAGCTCCCAGGGCACGCCGGCGTGTTTCAGGCTGGTGAGCGGCGACGCGCCCGTGCCGCCGTCGTGGCCGGAGATCAGCACGACGTCGGCGTGCGCCTTCGACACGCCCGCGGCAACCGTGCCGACGCCGGATTCGGCGACGAGCTTGACGTGCACGCGCGCGACCGGGTTGGCGTTCTTCAGATCGAAGATCAGCTGGGCCAGGTCTTCGATCGAGTAGATGTCGTGATGGGGCGGCGGCGAGATCAACCCGACGCCTGGTGTCGACAGCCGGACCTTGGCGATCCACGGATAGACCTTGTGGCCCGGCAGCTGCCCGCCTTCGCCGGGTTTGGCGCCCTGCGCCATCTTGATCTGCAGGTCGGAGGCGTTGACCAGGTACTCGCTGGTGACGCCGAACCGTCCCGACGCGACCTGCTTGATCGCGCTGCGGCGCGAGTCGCCGTTGGCGTCGCGGACATAGCGCGCCGGATCTTCGCCGCCCTCGCCGGTGTTGGACTTGGCGCCCATCCGGTTCATCGCGATGGCCAGCGTCTCGTGCGCTTCCTGGCTGATCGATCCGTACGACATCGCGCCGGTCGAGAAGCGCGGCAGGATCGCCTCGATCGATTCCACTTCGTCCAGCGGCACCGGCGGGCCGGCGGGCTTGAAGGCAAACAGCCCGCGTAGTGTCGCGCGTTGCCGGCTCTGGTCGTCCACCAGGCGCGTGTAGTCCTTGAAGATGCTGTATTGACCGGTGCGGGTCGCGTGCTGCAGCTTGAAGACGGTGTCTGGATTGAACAGGTGCACTTCGCCGTCGCGCCGCCATTGGTATTCGCCGCCGCTCTCCAGCGCCGGCGGCACCCCATAAAGGGGTGCCCTACGATCGGCCGGCGGCATCCCGGAAACGGGTGCCCTGCGATCGGCGCTGCCGAAGGCGCGGGCGTGGCGCTGGCGGACTTCCTCTGAGATCTCCTTGACGCCGATGCCGCCGAGGCGCGACGAGGTCGAGGTGAAGTAGTTCTCGACGAACTCGCGATCGAGGCCGACCGCTTCGAAGATCTGCGCGCCGCAGTAGCTCTGCAGCGTCGAGATCCCCATCTTCGACATCACCTTCAGCACGCCCTTGTTGAGGGCCTTGATGTAGTTGGCAATCGACTGCGCGAGCGGGATGCCGAGCAGGCCCTGCCGCGTGAGATCGTCCAGCGTCTCGAAGGCGAGGTAGGGATTCACGGAGCCTGCGCCGTAGCCGATCAGGAGCGCGACGTGGTGCACTTCGCGCGCGTCACCGGTTTCGATCAACAAGCCGCACTTGGTGCGCGTGCCTTCGCGGACCAGGTGATGGTGCACGCCCGCCGTGGCCAGCAGGCTGGGGATCGGCGCGTGCGCCGCATCGACGCCGCGATCCGACAGGATCAGGATGCCGTAGCCGGCGGCCACGGCCGCGCTCGCCTTGCGGCACAACTCCGCCATCGCACGCTCGAGGCCCGGGCCGTCTTCATCCGGGTTGTACAGCAACGGCAGCGTCGTTGATCGGAACGGCGACCCCGGCGGCAGGTGCCGGAGCTTCGCGACCTGGTCGTTGTGCAGCACCGGAAAATCAACCTGGATCTGCCGGCAGGCCCTGGGCGAGGTTTCGAGCAGGTTGCCTTCCGGACCGATGGTGCCGGCCATCGAGGTGACGAGCTCTTCGCGGATCGCATCGAGTGGCGGATTGGTCACCTGCGCGAACAGCTGCGTGAAGTAGTCGTAGAGCAGCCGCGGCTTGTCCGACAGCACGGCGAGCGCCGTGTCGGTGCCCATCGAGCCGAGGGCTTCTTCGCCGTTGAGCGCCATCGGCGTCATCAGGACGCGCAGGTCCTCGTGGGTGTAACCGAATGCCTGCTGCCGCCGCAGCACGGTCTGGTGATCGGGACGCTCGGCGGCCGCGCTGGGCAGGTCCGCCATGTCGACCAGGTTCTGCCGCAGCCAGTCGCCATAAGGATATTCGGCCGCCAGCGTCTGCTTGATCTCGGCGTCGCTGATGATGCGGCCCTGGCCGGTGTCGATCAGCAGCATCTTGCCGGGACGCAGCCGATCCTTCCGGACCACGCGATCGGCGGGGATGTCGAGCACGCCGACTTCCGACGCCATGATCACGAGGTCGTCCGTGGTGATGCAGTAGCGCGACGGGCGCAAGCCGTTGCGATCCAGCACGGCGCCGATCAGCGTGCCGTCGGTGAACGTGATCGAGGCGGGCCCGTCCCACGGTTCCATCAGGCAGGAGTAGTACTCGTAGAAGGCGCGCACCGCCGGATCCATCGCGGGGTTGCCCGCCCACGGCTCAGGAATCATCATCAGCACCGCGTGCGGCAGCGAGCGTCCGGCCATCACGAGGAACTCGAGCACGTTGTCGAAGGTGGCGGTGTCGCTGCCACGCGGGGTGACCACCGGCAGCACCTTCTTCAGCTCGGCGCCGAACACGCTCGACTCGAGCAGCGCTTCGCGCGCTTTCATCCAGTTGATGTTGCCGCGCAGCGTATTGATCTCGCCGTTATGGGCGACGTAGCGGTACGGATGCGCCAGCGGCCACGACGGGAACGTATTGGTCGAGAAACGCTGGTGCACCAGGGCGAGAGCCGACTCGAATTCGACATCCGAGAGGTCCGGAAACATGCCTTCGATCTGCGAGGCGGTGAGCATGCCCTTGTAGATCAGCGTGTTGGCCGAGAGGCTCGTGATGTAGAAATCCTTGAGGTGGACGGCGCCGAGCGCGATCTGATCGGCCGCCTGTTCGATCCGTTTGCGGATGATGTACAGACGTCGTTCGAAAGCGCGCGGGGTCATCGCGGAACTGAAGTTCCGCGCTACACCGCCACGCCCTCCAATGAATACCTGTTCAAAGGCCGGGGCAACGGCGGCGGCGCTCTTCCCAACCCTGGCAAGGTTGATGGGAACCTCGCGCCAGCCGATCACCGACTGCCCTTCTTCGATCGTGATGCGTTCGATGAGCGCGCGCAGTTGGGCGCGGGCCCTGGCGTCGGGCGGGAAGAACACGAGGCCGGCGCCGTAGGCGCCCGCCGGCGGCAGGGGGAACGGCAGGACCTTGCGGAAGAACCGGTCCGGCATCTGCACCAGAATGCCGGCGCCGTCACCGGTGTCGGGGTCGGACCCGCAGGCACCGCGATGTTCGAGGTTGATGAGAAGCTCGAGCGCCTGGCTGACTATCGCATGCGAGCGAACGCCCTTGATGTGCGCGACGAAACCGACGCCGCAGGCGTCGTGCTCATCACTCGACCGATACAAGCCCCGCTGGTCACTTTCGTCGTCCATGGCGCGCTCTCTACGGGCTTATTAGAGAGAAACTCCATG
>JANOZI010000486.1:0-9502 GCA_031429375.1 Acidobacteriota bacterium
CAGCTCGCGGATGCTCGCCAGCGGATCGTCGTCTTTGGGCTGGTCGTTCTTCGCTTCAGTGGTGGGCGGGGTCTCGTAGTTGGTCTCTTGTTTCTTGCGCAACTCCTGGTCGAACAGCGTCGACAGGTCGGGCTGCTGCCGATTGCCATTGCCACCGCCGCCGCCCTGCGCCTGCTGCAGTTGCACTTGCCGGCGGCGGATCTCGGCCGCCGCCTTCAGCAACTGGCCCAGGGCCTCTTCTTCATGCGGCAGCGACTTCGCGGTCTGCAGGCGATCGAGCTCGCCGGCGGCGCGCCCCATGGCTTCGATCGCCCGCGGCATCACGTCCTCGGTGCCCGGCTTCGCGCCCGGTTGGGCGCCGCGGCGGCGACGCTCCGCGAACGCCTGGCCGGCCATCTGCGCCGCCACCTCTTCGGTCTTGGCCTTCAGCGCGCCCTGCGCCTTGCCGACCGCGCGGATGTCCTGCTCGGGCCGCGCGTCTTTCGCGCGCCGCGTGCGGGCATCGAGTTTCCAGGTCGCGGCAATGATGTCTTTCTGCATCGCCGCCAGCTCCTCGACGCCGGCGGCCTGTTGCCCGCCGCCGCCGCCGGCCTGGCTTTCCGACGCGACGAATTCTTCTTCGTACGGCTTCACTTCGAGGAAGAAGATGTCGCTGCGCGCCTCGGCCGCGCGCCGGCCGCGGCCCTGATCGCGCGCGCGGGCGTGATAGGTCACGAAGTCGCCGGGCTTCACTTTGAGGTCTTCGAGGAACACGGTGTGCGAGCCGGTCGCGATGGCTCCGCTCACCGGCGACCCGAGCGGCACCACGGTTTCCTTGCCGGCCGAGGTTTTGAACACCAGCTCGAGCGACGCGAGACCGTAATCGTCGTCGGCGCGCGCCTCGATCGCCACTTCTTCGAGCGGCGACACCTGCTTGTCCCCCGCCGGCCGCAGGATGCGCACATCAGGTGGTCGATCGTCGAGCATGCGGATGAAGTACTCGGTGTCCCCGTCGCTCGAGAGCCCGTCGATGTCGGTCAACGCGATGCGGTAGGAGCCATCCTGGGCGATGAGCAGCTCGGTGGTCACCACCGTGTCGGCTTGGGCGCCCGGGCCCTGGGAGCGCTGACTGCCGCTCATGGCCAGTGTCGCTCCGTCGGCCAACCTCAATTGCGCCAGCGTGACCGGCTTGTCCGCTATGACCGTGACCTTTACCTTGGTGCCCGCCGGCGCGTAGATATCGCCGGAGTCTTCTTCCGTATGCGGGGACAGTCCCACGCCGTTCGGGTACTCGAATGCGAGATCGACCCGCGCGACACGAACCGCCCGGATCACTTCGATGGTGTAGTCAGCCGATCGGGCAGAACCGGCCGAAACCGAATACGGGAACGACACCGTGAGGTTGTTCAAGGTGATCGTGTATTCGCCGGGCGCGCCGCCGGGCGACATCCGCGCCGATCGGGCGTCGGCGCCGCTGCCCACCGTGAGCTCCGGCACGAGTCCGCCGTCAATGCCCGGAATGCGCGCCACGATCTTGAGCGAAAGGCCGGCCCGGATCTTGGTCGAGCCCGGCAGGACTTCGATCGCGTAGCTGTTCGGAAATAGATACGAGCCGACGACGTGGCCGGCACGATTGGCCGACGGCGCAAACAACACCATCGCCACGAGCAGCGCGACACTGCCGAGCGCAGCGCCGGCCGCGGCCCGCATCAAGGTCTCGCGGCTGATGACGCGGTCGAGATCGATCTGCCGAGTGGCACGGATGGCATCGTTGACGAGGATGTGCGCAATGTCGTGACCAGTCTCTTGCCGTGACCCTTCGACAAGCTCAGGGTCACCCCGAGCAACGTCGAGGGGTGAGCGCGCCTCGGCGTTTTCGCCGAGGCGAGTCGAATGGGCTACCGCGGTGACGAGCACATCATCGAGTCCGCCGGCGCGCTCTTCGATGAATCGCGCGATCTGCTTGTCGGTGGGAGCCTGCCGCAGTTGCAGCAGGGCAAAAACCAGCGACACGACCGCTATCGCCGAGACCGCAACGACGGTGAGCACGAGCGGGACGCCCTCGCGTGCCACCAGCCAGACGGCGAAGAGACCAACCAGCAGCATGGCCGCCGCCGTGGTGGCGCCGAGGGCCCACGCGCGCAGCAGCGCGCGGCGCGACCAGCGCCGCCGTACGCCCGCGAGAATGGTCCCCAGCTCGGTCATAAGTTTCGGCACCCATAAAGGGGTGCCCTACGTAATCGTACCCTACGTGGCGCGCCGCCCGACCAGCCCTTCGCCGGCGAGGGCCGCCAGCATCACGAGCAACCCGATCTGCCACCATCTCTGCCGATCTTCGATCTCGCGCGCCGGATTGACCGGCGCCGGCAGCCCCGCGCGGCTGGTGCGTTCGATGCTGGATGTAAACTCCTCCACCGAGGTCGTCGCCGGGCTCGATTCCCTCACGTTCACGTTCACCGCGACCAGATACGGTGTGGCCGTGCCCTCGCTCACCGTCGCCACGCCCGGTGCCGAAACCACCCCGCGCGGCACGTCGGGCAACACCCACGCCTGCCGTTGCTGGCGGCCGGTGGTGAGATACCGCGCCGTTTCCACCGCGAACGGCACGAAGGCCGGCGTGAGCGGAAACCGGCTCCAGTGGTTGTCCAGGTCCGACGTGAAGATCAAGAGCCGGCCCTGGCCGACGACCTGCTCCGTGAGCGCGGGGTCGCCTCCGGAAAACCGCGCCAGCACCGTGCGGCCAGCCTGATCGTTTAGACGCCGATGCTGGTCGACTTGGACGTCTCCAAGAGCGCCGGATGGATTGAGAAACGGCCGAAAGATCGGATGACGACCGTCGCTCGCCACCAGGATCGCGCCGCCGGTCACGGCGATGGGCTCGGGCGTCACGCCGAGATCGACACCAATGATGTCGCCGAGGGTGGCCGGATCGATGTCGGGTCCGAGCGTCAGCCACACCTGCCCGCCGCTCGCCAGGTAGTTCTTGACCAGCTCGCGCCCCGTGCGATCCAACGTGCGCGTGCCGGCGAGGACGATCGCGCCCTGGCGCGCCGCCCCGTCGGCGGTCCAGACCGAGAACGCGCGCCCGTCCACGGCGTCGACCTTGAACTCACGGCCGCCGCCTGCGACGGCGAGCGCGCGCTCCACGTACAACCCACCTGTCGCGCCCGTCGGATCCGCGACGACCACGGTGACGTCGATTGCCGGCCGCGGCTCGAGAACCAGATGGCGAACGTTGTCGCCCTGGTACCCTGCAGCGTCGTCGACCACGACCTGCGCTGCGCCGGTCGCCGGAATGGCGCCGGTCAGCCGCGCGTCGGTCGCCGAGAGCGGCGCCACGTCGACGGTCACGGTAGCAACCTGTTTCCCTTCCACCATCAGCGTCACCGGCACGCGTGCGGGTTCCGGTCCATAGTTCTGCACCGTTGCAAGCACGGTCTGATCGCGCCGCTCGGCTGACGTCACGGCGATATTCGACGCCGGTCGTGGCATGGTCACCACCTCGACGCCAACGCCGTCCGGCAATCCACCATCGTCGGTCACTTCCCACCCAGCCTGTTGCAAGTCGGTGATCACGACGACACGGCCCTCGCGCGCGCCGATCAACTCGGCCGCTCGAGCCAGCGCGGTGCGATAGCGGGTGCCGCCGGCGCCGGCCGTCAACTGCGGCACGGCCGCGAGCGCGAGCGCGCGATCTGTCGTGGGCGGCACCACCACGGTCGCCGCGTCGGCGAAGGCGACGAGCGCTATGGCATGCGACGAGGGCGCGGATCGAATCGCGTGTTGCGCCGCCTCTCGAACGCGCTCGATCTGGCCGGGCGCCGACAAGCTCATCGAGGTATCCGCCACGACCACCGTCATCGGCGCGGACGCTGGTGCCACCGCGCCCGCGACGTAGGGCCGCGCGAACGACACGGCCAGAAGCACGAGCGCCGCGATCCGCAGGACGAGCAGCATGATCTCGCGCAGCCGCCTGCGCCGGTGCTGCTCGATCGGTGCACGCGTCAGCAGGCTGACCGCCGGAAAATCGATCACCACCTCGGTGCGGCGGTGAAAGAGGTGCAGCAGGACCGGCACCGCCGCGGCGACGGCGCCGATCAGAAAGAGTGGCGACAGGAAGGACACGCCAAACATCACAGAACCCGGCGCCGGGTCATCAAGTACGACATCAACCCGAGCTCGAGCGGCTGTGAGGTATCGAGCAGGCAATAGTCGATGCCGACCAGGCCGAGCTCGCGCTTGTAGGTGGCAATCAGCCCTTGCATGCGCTCGAGGTAGCCCTTCCTGACCGAGCGTGGCACCGCCATGACTTCGTCGGCGGTTTCCATGTCGCGGAAGCGCGCCGCCTGCTCGAACGGGAATTGCAGTTCATAAGGATCGAGCACGTGGAACACGATCACGTCGGTGCCGCGATAGCGGAAGTGCTTGAGGCCGTCGAGCACGCGCACCGGGTCGTCGAGCAGGTCCGACACCAGCACCACGAGGCCGCGCTTGCGCACGGCAGACGCCAGGTCGTGCAGCGGCTTCGCCACGTCCGTGCGGTTGCCCACCTTCAGACGCTCCAGTGCAAGCAAGACCGTGCGCAAGTGGCCCGACCGCGCGCTCGCCGGCAGCAGCGCCGCAATGCTGTCGTCAAAGGCGATCAGTCCAAACGAGTCGCGCTGCCGGTGCATCAGGTAGGCCAACGCCGCGGTCAGGTAAGAGCCGTACTGCAGCTTCGTGATGCCGCCGCTCGCATACGCCATCGATCCACTGACGTCGAGCAGCAAGTGGCACGTGAGATTGGTCTCTTCCTCGAACTTCTTGACGAAGTGGCGATCCGACCGCGCGTAGACCTTCCAGTCGAGCGTCGTCAGGTCGTCGCCGGGAATGTACTGCCGGTACTCGGCGAATTCGACGCTGAATCCCTTGTACGGACTGCGATGCAGCCCGGTCAGGAAGCCCTCGACGATGGTCCGCGCCTTGAGGTCGATCGTGCCAAGGCGCGCGACGACCGCCGGATCGAGGTAGCGGGCCTCGCCAGCCATGGCGCTACAACCCGCTGGCGGGCGCCGGCACCGCGTCGAGCAGCTGATCGACAATGCGGTCCGCCGTGATGCCTTCGGCCTCGGCGTAGAAATTCGGCAGCACGCGGTGGCGGAGGATCGGCTTGGCCAGCGCCTGGATGTCTTTGACTGCGACGTGGTGCCGGCCGTGCAACAGCGCGCGCGCCTTGGCGCCGATCACCAGCGCATGCGACGCGCGCAGGCCGGCGCCCCACTTCACCCACTTCTCGATGAAATCGAGCTTCGCGCCGCGGCCGGGGCGCGAGCTGTCGGTCAGCCGGACCGCGTAGCGCACGACTTCCTCGGCCACCAGCACCTGCCGCACGTAATCCTGGATGGCGAGAATTTCGGCGCCGTCGAGCACGCGCATCGGTTCGGGACGCCTCACGCTCGTCGTGTCGGTCACGACCTGCACTTCGTCGTCTTCCGACAAGTAGGTCATCACCACGTTGAACAGGAAGCGATCGAGTTGCGCTTCGGGTAACGGGTAGGTGCCTTCGAGCTCGATCGGGTTCTGCGTGGCCAGCACGAAGAACGGCCGCTCGAGCGGATAGCTGCGGCCCGACGCGGTGACCGTGTACTCCTGCATCGCCTCGAGCAGCGCGGCCTGCGTCTTCGGCGGGGTGCGGTTGATCTCGTCGGCCAGGATGATCTGCGCGAAGATCGGCCCCTTCACGAACCGCAGCGCGCGATGGCCGTGCTCTTCGTCGAGGACCTCGGTGCCGGTGATGTCGGCCGGCATCAGGTCCGGGGTGAACTGGATGCGCTTGAAGCTGAGGTCGAGAATCTGCGACAGCGTCTTCACCAGCAACGTCTTGGCGAGCCCCGGCACGCCCGTGATCAGGCAATGCCCGCCGCAGAACAGCGACATCAGGACTTCGTCGACGACGTCGTCCTGGCCGACGATCACCTTGCGTAATTCGTTGAGGATCTTCGTGCGGCTCGCCGCGACTTTCTCCGCCAGCCCCTCAACTGCCACATCCGTCGTCCGGTTCATGAAACCTCAGTGCGTGAGCGAATAAATCACTTCGTTGATGAGCATCTGGTAGGCCTGCGCGGTCCACTTGACGTAGCCCTGGTATTCCTCGGCGTTCGACCACTCGACGCCGTCGCCCATGTCGGTGTTCCAGTTGATCAGCACCATCGGGCGCCCCGAGTCGTCCATGATGCCGCGCAGATGGGCGGTGAAGCCGCCCTTCTCCCAGGTGCGGCCGCTCAGGAACGAGCCCAGGCCGGGGATCTGCGGATACTTGTCGATCCGGTAGAAGCAGTTGTAGATCGGGTGCGGCGGCGCGATCTCCACGATCTCGCGGTCGGGAAACACCCGTTGCAGCTGCTTGACCGTCAGGTCCCACTCGTACGGGCCATGGAAATCATCGAAGGTGAGTGTGCCGCCACGCAGCAGGAACTCGCGGAGGATCGGGACTTCGGCGTCCGAAAGCAGCAGGTTGCTCGGCTCGACGATGTAGATCCACGGGTACTTCCAGAGGTTCGGGTCGTCGAGCGTCATCACGATGGGATCGCCGACTTCGATCGAGGTGACGGACTTGACGCGCCGCGACAGGTTCTGCTCGGCGGCCGGCGCGTCGATCGCCCACGGATCGTCCCAGTAGCTCAGGCTGCTGTTGCGCGCGGCGCCTTCGTTGTCCCACGTGTTGTACTTGATGCGGACGAACGTCCACTTCAGCCCGGCGAACTTGCCGCCGCCAATCACCGGAATCTGCCCCGCCTTCGCTAAAGCTACGGCGGGCAAGGCCCCAAGTTCTGAGGCGCACCAGAGCAGAAGGGCCAGCAGGGCCAGCACTCTAGGCACTCCAGGCACCTTAGGCACCCTAGGCACTTAATGGCTCCCGCTCGTCAGCTTGATCAGCAGTTCCTGGGCCCGTGTGAACGTGGGCGCGATTTCCAGCGCGGCCAGCGCCTGCTTCTTGGCTTCGTCTTTTTCGCCTGCCAAAGCCAGCGCCTCGGCAAGATCGGCATGCGCCCCCGCACGGTCCACGGGGCGCGCGCCAAGCGCGGCGCGGAAGATCCGGACGGCTTCGGGCACGTTGCCGCCATCAAGCGTGATGCGCCCGAGCTTCGACTGGGCCTGGGCGTCGAACGGATCGATCGCCACCAGCCGCTTCAGCGCGACCTGCATCCTCGCCGGATCCTTGGCGCCGTCGAGCAGCGTCACCAGCTCGCGAGACGAGGCGACGTCGGTTTGCGCGTGAGCCGTCAGCGCATCGAGCGCGCGCGCCGCGCGCCCCTTGTCGCCCTTCTTGAGCGCAATCGCGGCGATGAGCGCGTTCGGGCTGTCGTCGCCGGTGGCGTTCGGCACGAGCGCCGCCGCTTTTTCGAAGGCGGCAATCGCGGCATCAGGCGAAGACTCCTGCAATGCCATTCCCAACGACATCTGCGCGGCGTAGCTACCGGGGTTGGCGGAGGCAATCGTCTTCCGCTGCTCGAGCGGCGTATCCGGTCCGAGGCCTTCGACCGCCGCCATCGCGCGCCGCGCGTTCGCGAACCGCTTCTCGATGAACGCATCGAACGTCGTCTGCAGCTCGTCGATGTCAACGCCCAGCGCGTGCTTGATCGCCGCCTCGGTATCGAGGCCGTCGGCGTACGAGCGCACCAGCTCGCGCAACTTCCGTTGGCCATGCACCTCGACGATGTGTTCGACCACGAGTGAGGCCTGATAGTACGACAGCGAGATCGTCTCGGGATTCGAGAACCCCGAATTGAGCTCGCGCAGCTTGATCACCTGGCCGCGGTCGATCGCGCGCGTGAACGGCAGGTCCATCTCGCGGCCCCAGTCGTCGCGGGCGCGGCGCTCTTCGAACACCGAGGTGCCTTCACTCAGCCAGCGCGGTAACCGGTTGTTCGACAGCTGCAACGTGATGACGTGCGCCATCTCGTGCCACAGGGTCTCGCCCCAGTTGAAGGTGCCGGGCTCGCGCGCCTTGGGTGAATCGAGGGTCACGACGCGGCCAAAGCAGGCGCCGAGCGCCCCGAGCATGCCGGGCAGCCCGAGCGTGCGCACCGCGAAGTCGTCGTGCTTGGGAAACATCTCGACGAGAATCGGGCCCTTGGGCGTGAACTCCCACTGCTTGCTGAGCGCGTCGAGCGCCGCCCGCGCCAGCTGCGGCGCGGCGTGGCGCATCACCGGGGCTTCGTCCGGATCGAGACGAATGATCATGTCGCCGTCCTTGATCGTCTCGAACGGTTCCAGGTTGTCGAGCAGCGTCAGCAGGTTGAAGGTCACCGCGTCGTAGGGGTCGACGCGGAATGCCGTTTCGAGGGCCCGCCGCGCGTTGCGCTCGTCGCCGGTGCGCATCAGGTGCGCGCCGAGATCCGCATACGCGCGGTTGTTCTCGCGATCGAGCGCGATGGCCTTGCGGACGTGCTCGGCCGCTTCGTCGAAGCGGTAATAGTGCGCCGTCACCGAGCCGACAATGCGGTGGACCTCGCCGTAGGCCGGGTTGATCTTCAGGACCGCGGCCACGGTGTCCTGGTATTCCTGGGTCTTGCCTTCGACGTACGCCAGCGCCGCCTTGTTCGACAACGCCTCGAGCTGGCGCGGGTTGGTCTCGAGCACGCGATCGATCGCCTCGCGGGCGTCTTTCTTCTTGTCCTGGTAGATGGCGTGTTCGACCAGGAACAGGTGCGCGCCCGGATCGACCGGGTTGAGCTTGAGCGCGCGCTGCGCAAAGGCCATCGCCTGCGGCGGGTTGCTGTCGGCCAGCGCGCGCGCCATGCCCAACAGCGCGGGGCCGTATTCGGGATCCGACTTGAGGGCCTCCTCGAATGAGCGCGCGGCGTCCTTGTTGTTGTACTTCTCGACGAACAGATCGCCCCACTCGGTGTTGACGAGCGCATCGGCCGGCGCCAGCGCAATGGCGTCGCGGAAGTATGCCTGGGCGTCGTCAAACTGTCCCAGTGCCCGCGCCGCGCGCGCCGCGCGCAGGAAGTCGCGCGCCGTCGGCGCGCGGGGATCGTTCGTCAGGACCAATTGCAGCGAACGGCGGGCCTCGGTCTTCCGGCCCAGGATCAATTGCAGGAGGCCGGTCTCGAGCGCGGCATCCCCACCCGGGTTGGCCGCGGCCTTCGGCTGCAGGAGGGCTTCGGCTCGCGCGTACTCGCCGCGCGCGGCAATTGCTCGCGCGTGCAGGACGGCGAGCGTCTCGTCCGACGGGAACGCCTGCGCCAGTTTCTCGACGTCATCGAGCCGGCCCGATCGCCACGCCTGGTCGGCGGCCGCGCGTGCCGCGCCCACATTCTGCGCTTGCTCAGCCGTGACGTGCGGCGTGAGCCCGGCGGTGAACACCAATGCGACCAGCAGTAAGCCGAGGCGACGCATGATTTGAGTATAGGGTCAGACCCGCGTGGACGGCACCCCATAAAGGGGTGCCCTACGTGTGTCAGCGTCACGGTAGGTAACGTCGCGTAGGGCACCCCTTTATGGGGTGCCAACCCTTCAGACGCTTGGGACGCGTGTT
>JANOZI010000487.1:0-10565 GCA_031429375.1 Acidobacteriota bacterium
GTCGCCTGCTGCTCCGCCGTTTTCAACGCCGCCGCGGTGACGTGCGCGCCGTGACGCACCAGCGCGTCGGCCACGCGGTTCCAGCAGGGATGACACAACACGCCGCCGGCATCGAGAAACACGGTGTCGATCGCCAGCACGGCGGGTGAAGACAAACCCTTCTTGTCCGCCGTTGCGCTCGCCGCGAAGGTGGGAGGTTTGTCCATATCCTTCCCCATCATCGACCGCCCCGCGGCGCGGTGGAGACGATGCGGTTGACGTCGCCCTTGAGCGCGGTCAGATCAAGCGGCGGCTGCTGGCTGGGCGCCGGCAGCCAATGCGAATACTCGACGAGCGGCCGATCGTCGGTCAGCACCGAGCCGGTGCCGACAAACGCGCGCATTTCGTCCGCGCTGGCCGTATACCACGAGCGCAGCACGTCGAAACTCGTCAACCCGATGGCGTCCAGGCTTTCGCGTGCCGGCGGATGCGAGCGCAACCGCTCGAGCGTCGCCGGGTCAATCGTCAGCGGTTGTTGCGTGCCCACCATGAATTCGCCGTCGTTCCACAGGGTGGCATTTGGAAAGACGTCGAGAAACGTCCGCATGATCAATTTGTACTCGAGCGACGGGCGCTTGCCAATCCACTGTAACGCCACACCGTCCGGCTTGAGGCCACGCCGCACCAGCGAAAAGTACTCGCGCGAATAGACGTGGCCGGCGCCGGCGTGGCCCGGCTGGATGATGTCGGCGGTGATGACGTCGAAGCGCCGATCCGTGAAGGTCAGGAAATTCCGCCCGTCATCGATCCGAATCTTGACGTTGGGCTCGTGCAGGAGGTCGTAGTTCACATGCGCAAAAAACGGCGCCGCGCCGACGACGCTCGTCGACAGCTCGACGACGTCGACGCGCACGTCCTTGTGCTGGCTGATCGCGCCGGGGGTGGCGCCGCCGCCGAGTCCGACGACCAGGACGTCCCTGGCCGAGCCGTGCAGCACCACCGGCAAGTGCCCGAGCGTGCGGTGCAGCTTGACCATGGCGGGTTGATCGTTCGCCTGGTGGAGGCCGTCGAGATACAACACGTGCTGCAACCGTGATGCGCGCACGCTGACCGCCGTCTGCGCCCCTTCGTCGCGCCAGAACTCGAGCAGCAGATCGCCGTAGCGGCGATCGATCGCGACCTTGAACGGATCGGGCATCCGGCTGGCGATCAATCCGCAGGCGATCGCGATCACCACCAGCGCGGCAAGCGCCGAGCGCCGTTCCGCCCAGCCGCGACCCGCGGCAGCCGGGCGCGACAGCGCCATCACGACTGCGCTTGCGAGGTACATCGACGACAGGACGATGAGCGCCTTCATCGCGCCGATCCACGGCAGCAGAACGAATCCCGCGGCCAGCGATCCGGCAATGGCCCCGATTACATTTAGCGCGTACAAATGGCCGATTCGATCGCTGACCCGGGCATGGGCGCCGGCGGGGATCGACTGCGTCGCCATGCCGAGCATGAGCGGAAACCCCACGCCCATGAGAATCGAGGGCGGCAGGATCGCAATGGCCACGGCACGCCACAACAGCATGGTGTTCCAGCCGCTTCGCACCGTCCACAACAGGAAGGCCATCGATGCCAGGGTCGCAAGCCCGGTGCCAGCCTGGACCATCGTGAGCCAGAACGGCAGGCGGGCCCGCGTCTTGAGGATTTGCGACGCAACCGCGCCGCCGATGGCGATGCCCGCGAGCACGGTGGCGAGCATGGCCGTGAACGCTTCTGTCGTTGCGATTACAAATTGCAGCATGAGCCGGAACCACAGCACTTCCAGCCCGAGCGATGCGAACCCCGACACCACGACCATGATCCACAATGCCGCGCCGGCCGGGGGGAGAGGGGTCTCCACCCCACCACGCAAAGTCCGCGTGGCGGAGGCCCCGGTCTCCACCCGAGTAAGTAGTGCCGAGCCCGTCGCAGCGAGAGGGCCCGCCGCAGCTTGTGAGCGCCGCGCGATCCAAATGGCAGTCACACCCACGACGACGTTGATCGCGGCGGCAAGCAGGAAGGCGCGTTGAATGCCAATCGCGGGGATCAAGACAAAGCCGGTTACCAGCGTGCCGACCATCGCGCCGGTGGTGTTCACCGTATACAACACGCTCACGCTCGAGCCGATCGCGCTTCGACTCGCCTCGGCCGTCGTTGGGTCAGGCCGAAGCTCGCTCAGGGCCGCGCTCAGTAGCGGCAGCGTCATTCCCATCATCGCGGTCGGCACGACCAGGATCGCAAACGAGCACAGCAACCGCGCCATCGTCAACAAGCCCAGCGACTCGGGCGCCGCGCGATGCAGCGTGAGGTAGATCGACGAGGCGGCTTCGAGTAAGAGCGGTGACGCGAGACCCGTCACGCCGACGAGCACTTCGGCGATGCCGAATGCCCGCAGCGGGGGAACGCCGCGGCGCATCACGCGTCCGGCCAGCAGGCTGCCAATGGCCAGGCCTGCCATGAACGACGCCAGCACCGTGCTGGCGGCGTACACCGTAACGCCGAAGATCACCGACAGCCGCCGCAGCCAGAGGACCTGGTAAATGAGGCCCGCGATGCCGGAGAGAAAGAAGAGGGCGAAGACCGCTCGCCGGCTGGGCATTCCTTGGAATTCTAGCTTGTCCCGAGCGAGTGGCCGGCACGCGAGAGCGAGTCGGCCGCGAGTCGAGGGGCCTGTCCGTCGAGCGACCTGTCCTGAGCGAGCATCAAGGGACCGCGACACCTGAGCGGGTCTTTGGTGCGAGTCGAAGGATATAATCGGGGCGCCCCATGACGGACACGCGCCGCCCTCGATCGCCCATTGACACCGCATACGGACCGCTCGAAGTCCGCGTGCTCGAGGCGCTGTGGAGCCGCACCTCGCCCGCGTGCGTCCGCGACTTGCAGCCGGGGTTTCCGCAGGTCGCGTACACCACGTTGATGACGACCCTCGATCGCCTGTTCCGCAAGGGCGTGCTGGCACGACACAAGTGCGGCCGCGCCTTTCACTACCACCCGTTGTTTACCCGGGGCGAGCTGCAGTCGCGGCTCGCCGGTTCGGCGTTCGCGTCGCTACTGCCGGGGACATCCGGCGACGTGCGGCCAATCCTGTCGCTGTTCGTCGATGCCGTGGGCGAGCGCGATCGCTCACTTCTCGACGAGCTCGAAACACTGGTGCGGGCCCGGCGCGAAGAGCTCAAAGGCAAGGCGCCGCAATGAGCCGCCCGATGCTCGTGCTCTCGGTCGCACTGGCCGCATATGCCGTGCTCAGCACGATCGGATCGATCGCGGTGGCAATCGCGTGGCGCATGGCCGACCTAAGCGGGCTGCCGGCTGACGTACGTGCCAGGAAAATCGTGCTGCTGCGGGTCTTTCCAGCGGCGGCCGCTGCGCTCGTCACGCTTGGCCTTGTCGTGCCCGGATTCATCGCGTTCGAGCCGGTACGCGCGGTCGAAGTCGTTGGCCCGGTGTTGCTCACCCTCACCGGCACTGGTGCGCTGCTGCTCTTCGCCGCCGGCGCACTCGCGATTCGTACCGCGCTCGTCACCATCAAGCTGGAGCGCGCGTGGTTGCGATCCGCGACCGCGTTCGACTTCGATCCGCCGGCTGGTATTCCTGCCTACGCGATTGATTCGCCGGCGCCGATCGTCGCCCTGGTTGGCGTGTTCTCGCCCAAGCTGCTCGCCGCGCGGGCGGTGATTGATGCCTGCAGCCGGCAGGAGCTCGCGAACATCGTCGCCCACGAACACGGCCATTTCCGATCGATGGACAACTTCAAGCGCTGGCTGATGACCTGCGCGCCCGACGCCCTGCGCTGGTCACCAGTGCATCGCGAGATGACCGCGGCCTGGGGCGATGCGGCCGAAGACGCCGCCGACGACGCGGCCACCGCGGGCGAAGCATTGGCGCGCGTGGATCTGGCGGCGCTGCTCCTGAAGGTCGCGCGGCTCGCGCAGGGATCGACCTGGTCAACAGTTGCCGTCAGCCCGTTCGTCGATGCCGACGGCCTCGATCGCCGCGTGCGCCGACTGCTGGTGTGCGAGCAACCCCAACCATCGTCTCGATGGATCAACCTGATGCCCCTTGCCGCCACCGGCATCGCGGCGGCGGTACTCGCCGGCCTCAACAGCCCCGCCACGCTACAGCGCGTGCACGAAATCGTCGAGTCGGTCATCACCTTCGCGCGTTAGTTACGAGCGCTGGTAGTAACACGGGCGATTCCATATCGTCGTGGGTAATGTACGCGTTCAAGACCGCCCTCCTGGCCCTCAGCATCTGCCTTCCGGTTGTGGCGAGCGCCGCGGACCTGCGTGGCACCGTCAAAGACGGGTCGGGTGCGGCCGTTGTCAAGGCCACCGTCAGCGTGCTCACACCCCGCCAGGCCGTTGTCGGCACCGCGATCACGGATGAATCGGGCGCCTTTTCGATCCCGGCCATTGCGACGGGCGCTTACGTGATCCGCGTGGAGGCTGACGGCTTCGGCGAACATCGCCGGAGCACCACCGTTCGTGACGGCTCCGCGCACGTCGACATCGTCCTGGATGTCGCCGTCGTTCGCGAGCGGGTGACGGTGACCGCTGCCCCTGGCTACGCGCAAGAATCGGCCCGGGCGGTGCAGCCGGTGTCGGTGATCTCGCGCGAGGACATCGAGCGGCGGGTGTCGCGCTTCATGGCCGAGGCGGTGCAGGAAGAACCCGGCGTGCACCTGCAGAACACGAGTCCGACGATGTCGGGCGTGTTCGTGCGCGGGCTGACGGGCAACAAGGTCAATATCTTCGTTGACGGCGTGCGCTACTCGAACGGGGCGCAGCGCGGCGGCGTCAACACGTTTCTCAACCTGATCGATCCGTCGGTCGTCGACGGCGTCGAAATCGTTCATGGCCCCAACAGCGCCGAGTACGGCAGCGACGCGCTCGGCGGCACCGTGCAATTCCTGACGCGCACGCCTGCACTCGCGGCCAGCGGCACGCGCGTCGGCGGCGAGGTCGCGCTTGGCGGCCAGACCGGGCACCAGGGCGGTGGCGGCAACGCCGCGTTGTCGTTCGGCACGAGCACGTTCGGCATGTTTGCCTCGGGCGGCGGCCGCAAGGTCGGTGAGATCAGGACCGGCGGCGGGATCGATTCGCATGCCGCGGCCACGCGGTTCCTCGGCGTCCCGTCAGACCTCGTGATGGACGAGCGCCTGCCCAACACCGGTTACGAACAGTTTGCCGGCATGCTGAAAGCGAACTGGACCCCGAACAGCCGCACGCAAATCGTGTCGGCCTACACCGCCACGCGGCAGGACAACGCCCATCGCTACGACCAGGAGCTGGGCGGCGACGGCAACCTGATCTCGGAACTGAACGACATGACGCTCGATTTGTTCTACGCGCGGCTCGAGCGGAGCGGCCTCGGCTGGTTCGACCACGGCACCGCTACCTATTCGATCAACAGCCAGCGCGAAGAGCGCGTCAACCAGGGTGGCCAGGGCAGCCGCACGGCGGCGATCGCGCACGAGCCGGAGCGCACGACTTCCAACGGCGTGCAGGGGTCGTTGAACAAGGCGTTGTCGTCGCGCGCCAGCCTGCAGGTCGGCGGTGACATTCAGCTCGAGCGGTTGACCTCCGACTCGTTCAACGTGAACGCGGTCAGTGGTGCGGTGACGCCACGCCGGCCGCGCGTGCCGAGCCATGCCAGGTTCAACCAGGGCGGTCTTTACGCGCAGACCGCGTTTGATGCCATGCCGGATCGACTCCGGCTCGTCGGCGCGATCCGCACCGGCCACGTGAGTTACGAAGCGCACGCCTCGGACGCGCCGGTCGTCGGCGGCCGGCCGCTGTGGCCGGACGATTCGTTCTCGAACAACAGCGTGACGTTTCGGGCCGGCGCCATCGTGACGCCCGACGATTTGTGGACGTTCGTGGCGAGCGCGAGCCGCGGTTTCCGCGCGCCGCACATGACCGACCTCGGCACGCTTGGCATCACCGGATCCGGTTTCGAAGTCGCGGCGCCCGATGTCGAGGGCCGCGGCGGGTTGGTCGGAACGACGGCGGATGCGGCGGCGGTGTCGACCGGCGACGCCGTGGCGCAGCTGGTGCCGGAATCGAGCTTCAACGTCGATGGCGGCGTCCGCTTCCGCTCGTCGAAGGCGAGCGTGGACTTCACGGTGTTCGTGAATCACATCTACGACAACATCCAGAAGCAGACGTTGATCCTGCCGCAGGGCGCGGTCGGCTCGCTGCTCGGCTCCGATCCGATTACGTCACAAAATGCGAATGGGGCCGTGTTTGTCGCCGCCGCGACCACGCCGGTGCTGGTGCGGGCGAACTTCGATAACGCGCGCAGCTGGGGCGTCGAGTACCAGGGCCGCTTCCAGTTGTCGAGCGCGCTCAGCGTGAGGACCGTCTACACCTACTACAACGTCGAAGACACCAGGACGGGCCGTGCGCCAAACATCGAGGGCGGCGTGCCCGCGCCGGATGGTTACCTGCTGCTGCAGTACGCGCCGCCGGGCGGCACATGGTGGGTGCAGCCGTACCTGCACGCCGCCGCGGAGCAATCGAACCTGTCGTCACTCGATCTCGGCGATCGACGCACCGCCGCGCCCCGCAACCGCACCAACATGCGCGCGTTTTTTCTGAACGGCGCGACCAACCGCGGCTGGGTCGGCGCCGGACCCGACGGCGCTTTCGGATCGGCGGACGATGTGCTCAATGCGACCGGTGAGACGATTACGCAGATCATGGACCGCGTGCTCGGCGTCGGCGTCAACAGCGGGGTGCTGTTCGCGGCCGTGCCCAGCTACGTGACCGTGGGCGTGCGCGGCGGCCTGCGCTTCGGCCCGCATCAGATTCTGATCGATGCGCAGAACCTGACCGACGAGAACTATCGCGGCATTTCGTGGGGCATCGATGCGCCCGGCCGCGGCATCGCGGTCCGCTACGTGGCGCGTTTTTAGTGGTTCGGCACCCCTAAAGGGGTGCCCTACGTCCGATTACGGCGGGGGGAGTACCCGCGCGACGAACGCCTTGTCTTCGATCACCTTGCTGTACGCCGGCCGCGCCGCCTGCGCATCCCACAACGCCTTGAACTGCGCCGGCAGCGTCAGCTGCTTCGCGCGATCGAACGCCGCCATCGCGCGATCGCGCCTCCCGGCGAGGTAGGCGATGAACCCGACCCGCGCGTGGTGCGCCGGATCCAGCGGCTGGTAGGCCGCGACCTTCTCCGCATAGGCCAGCGCCGACTCGAACTTGCCGGCTGTCAGCTCGCGAGTGATCGCGGCGTTGTGGTTGATGGTCATCTGCAGGTTCAACAGCCGCCGCAGCTCGTGGATCGGATCCTGGTGATCGTCGACGTTGACGAACACGTAGCGGTCGTTGTTGGTGTTGCGTCCGCCCCCCTTGCGCACCACGAGGATCGACGCGGACTGGCGGCCCCGGCTGTCGCCGCCGGCTTCGTCGCCGGCCTTCAACGCGGCGAATAGTTTTTCGGCGAGCTCGTCCTGGGTCGCATCAAAGGCGCGCCCCATCGCTTCGACCACTTGCGCGCCAACCAGGATGTTGCCTTGCGCCGACCACGTCTTGCCCTTGACGTGGCCGCGCCACTGGTTGGCGGCGTCGCCGGTGACCACGGCGATGTTGCCCTTCGCATCGACGATCGCGATCTGGCGGGCGTCCTTGCCGGGGAAGGTGTCTTCCGCGAACAGCTTGTCCATGACCTGCTGCGCGGTCAGGCCCTGGCGCAGCAGTTCCAGCGCGCGAGGGCCGTAGCCGACGTTGACGCCGGCTTGCGTGGCGACGGCGCCGACACCGGCATCCGCCCATGGCACCACCGCGCCGACGGCGAAATACCTCGAGGCCACGGCGATGCCCAGATCACCGGTGACCGGATCGATCGCCACGATCGAAAACGTCGCGCTGGCGGGCGCCGCCGGCACCAGCGACAGGGCCAGGAAAAGCAGCAGTCGTTTCATGCGCGGTCCCTCGTGTTCAAAAAATGAACGCTAGACGACGATGGGGTTGGAGACGATGAAGATGTTGTTCTCGGTTTCCTGGATCAGGACTTCGATGGTGTAACTGATGCCGCGACCGGGGTATTGCTTCTTGATCAAATCGGCGACGCCGTCGAACACATACAACGCCACGTTCTCGACGCTCGGGCCCTTGCCCTTCAGCAGCACCACGCCCTCGGGCTCGAACAGCGCCGGATCCAGAAACGGCCGGTCCTGTTCGGTGATGAGCATCTTGTGATCCATGAAGCGCATCACGTCCTTGATGTCGCCGAAATCGAGCGACATGTCGAGGTCGTCGCGCGGGAACTCCGGCGCCGACACCGTCACGGTGCCCTGCCAGGTGTGGCCGTGGACGAATTTGCACTTGCCGGGGTAGCCAAGCTGGCGATGGCCGGTGTGGAACCGGGCATGCACGATGATCTTTTCCATTGCTGGTTCGATTATAGACTTGCCCCATGTCGCGAGCCGTGATCGGCCCTTCGACTCGCCCGTCGGGCACGCCTTCAGCGCGCTCCACGGGCTTGCTCAGGACGGGCCTGGCGGCCGTGATGGCGGCCGCGTCGCTGCAGGCGCAGGCCGGGGTCCCCGCCACGCGGACTTTGCGTGGTGGGGTGGAGGCCGGGGTCCCCGCCACGCGGACTTTGCGTGGTGGGGTGGAGGGCGAGCCCGCGCTCGCGACCGTGCTGGCGAGGGCGGCGGCCTACGTCGCCGACTATCAAACCCGGCTCGCCGGCATCGTCGCCGAAGAGCACTATCGCCAGAACGTCCAGTCAACCTCGCGCGGCGGGCGGACCTCGCGGCAATTCCGCGAGCTGCGTTCCGACGTGCTGATGGTAAAACCGGCCGCCGGCGAGGGACCGTGGTTGCAGTTCAGGGATGTGTTCGAGGTCGATCGCAAGCCGATCCGCGATCGCGACGAGCGGCTCTACAAACTGTTCGTCGAGTCGTCGGCCTCCACTGAGGCGCGCGCCCGGGCCGAAACCATCCAGGCCGAGAGCGCACGCTACAACATCGGCCCGATCATGCGGACCATCAACATGCCGATTCTCGCGCTGTTGTTTCTCGAGCGGAAGGTGCAGCCGATCATCACGTTCCAGCGCAAGGACGCCGGCAACGTCAAGCGGTTCGCCGCGCTGGCCGCCGCGAGTGACGTCTGGTTGATCGACTTCAAGGAGACCCACGACGGCACGCTGGTCCGTGGCGCCGGCAACCGCGATATTCCGTCGCACGGCCGGCTCTGGATCGACAGCGCGACCGGCCGCATTCTGCGGACCGAGCTTGTCAGCGAAGACCTTTCGGTGCGGGCGGTGATCGACGTCTCATACAAATCCGAGCCCGGCCTGGACCTGCTCGTGCCCGACGACATGCGGGAGATTTACATCCTGCGCCGCACCGAATCGCGCATTGACGGCAGGGCGGAATACAGCAGGTTCCGGCAGTTCGTCGTCACAACCACGGAAAAGCCTAAACAGTGAAGGTTCCGCACGAGGGTTCCGCACGAAGGTTCCTCACGGGGGTTCCTCACGAAGGTTCATCGGCGCCCCTCCGGCTGCCCGGCGTCGCTGATTCTGACTACTTCCTTCGCCACCTGTCCCAGTCATCGTGGTCATTGTCGTCGTCATCATCATCCCAACGACGCCGGTGATCGTCATTATCAACTTCTCGGAGGGGCGGCACTGTCGTCGCAGGGACATGGCCCCTCCCAGCGGCGTTTGCGAGGCGCTCGAACGCATAGGCAAACCCGACCAGCTTGGCGTCGTCCCACGCCCGTCCCATCAGCTGAATGTTGACCGGCTGCCCGTGAGCGTTCGCGCCCGCCGGTATGGCAATCGTCGGCACGCCGTTCCCCGCGCTCGGCGTGTCGCGCCGGCCGAACGCCACCTTGCCCATGCCGCCGCCACCGCCGTCGTTGAGGCTGATGTCGCTGAGCAATCCAGGGTAGACAACCGCGTCGACGTTCGCGTCGTCCATCCACTGCTTCACGCCGGCCGGGCGAGTGATCTGCCGGTAATCCCGATGCCGCTGGATTTCAGCCGGCGTCAACCGAGGTAGCGGCGCCACCAGGCAGGTTCCGGGAGCCTCGCGTACGTAGAGCACCTTCTTCTGCGAACAGTTCACGTCGACCTCGGTGAGGATCGAGAAGCCCTGCGTGATCAGCTCGGGATGCCTGTCGATGTACTGCCGCCACCCTTCGGCGGTGATTCGGTTGCCCGGAATCGGCTGGGTTGGCGCCGGCGGCGCGTCCGGCGTCGGAGGCGTTGCGAGCCGGCCCATTTGGACGATGGTCGCGCCGGCATCCTCGAGGAACTGGAGCGCGTTCCTCATGGCGTCGATCGTGCCGTTAGTCCCGAATGGCGGCGCCGTCGGCCCGAATACATCGGACCACGCAAAGTCGACGAAGCCGATGCGTTTGCCCTGCAGGGCGTTCCTGTCGAGCACAGCGCGCCAGTCCGCCGGCACGGCGCCCGCCGGCCGAGCCAATGTCGCCGGATCCTCGGCGTCGATGCCCGTCACGATGTTCAGCATGTCCGCGAGATCGGAAACGGATCGAGTCATCGCGCCCCCGAAGTCCGTCATCCAGACCAAC
>JANOZI010000488.1:0-9143 GCA_031429375.1 Acidobacteriota bacterium
GCCGGCGGGCGTCGACGTCGAGATCAAGGCGTTCGGCAAGGAACACGGGAAGTAAGCCATGGTGACCGGAATCATCGGCAAGAAAGTCGGCATGACGCAGCTGTTCCTCGAGGACGGCACGCTCGAGCCGGCCACCGTCATCCAGGCCGGCCCCTGCATCGTCGTGCAGTCGAAGGCCGCGCAGACCGACGGCTACGACGCCGTGCAAATCGGGTTGGTTGAAACCAAGCCGTTTCGCCGCGCCAACAAGGCCGAGACCGGCCACCACAAGAAGGCCAACGTGCCGCCGACGCGCGTGCAGCGCGAGGTCAAGGTCGCCAAGGGCGCCGAGGCGCCGAAGCCGGGCGACCAGGTGCTGGTCTCGATCTTCAACCAGGGCGAGCGCGTGGACGTCATCGGCACCAGCAAGGGCCATGGCTTCCAGGGCGTCGTCAAGCGCCATCACTTCCGCGGCGGCGATGCCACGCACGGCTCGATGTTCCACCGCGCGCCGGGCTCGATCGGCGCCTCGTCGTATCCGTCGCGCGTCATGCCCGGCATGCGCGCACATGGCCACATGGGCGTGGACCGCGTGACGGTGCGCAACCTCAAGGTGTTGCGGATCGACGCCGAAAACCACCTGCTGCTCGTCAAGGGCGCGGTGCCCGGCGCCAACGGCGGGTATGTGGTGATTCGCAAGGCCGTGGCCGCCAAGCCCGAGCCGCGGCCGCAGCTGCAGGAAAAGCCCAAGAAGGGCAAGAAATAAAGAATCTCAGATCTCAGAAGTGAGATTGCAGATTTCAGAGCGCTTATGACGATTGATGTAGTCAACGCGGAAAACAAGAAGGTCGGCGCGGTCGAGTTCAAAGACGAGGTCTTTGGCGGGCGCGTCAAGACCGACCTGATCCACGAGTCGGTGGTGCGGCTGAACGCGGCCGAGCGCCGCGGCACGCACAAGACGAAGAACCGCGCCAACGTCAGCGGCAGCGGCAAGAAGCCGTGGCGGCAGAAGGGCACCGGCCGCGCGCGCGTCGGCGAAATCCGCAACCCGTTGTGGCGCGGCGGCGGCACCGTGTTCGGCCCGCAGCCGCGCAGCTACGAGTACCAGATTCCCAAGAAGGTCGAGAAGGGCGCGATTCGCGCCGCCCTGATGGAAAAACTGCAGGCCGGCTCGGTCATCGTTGTCGACGCGCTGACCGCGTCGGAGGTCAAGACCAAGGCGGCGGCCGGCGTGCTCAAGGCCATTGGCGTGACCGGCAAGGCGCTGCTGATCGACGCGCAGCTCGATGAGAAGTTCACGCTGTCGGTGCGCAACCTCGCGGGCGTGACGCTCGTGCAGAGCAACCGCGTGACGGCGCGCGACATCGCGAACACGAAGCAGGTGGTGCTCACGACCGCCGCGCTCGAAAAACTGGAAGCGGCCCTGAGCGAGCGCACGCGTGAGCGTGCGGACGCGTAAGCGAGTCGAAGGGTAGTCATGAAATTGACCGAAGTCATCCGCCGTCCGTTGATCACCGAAAAAACCACGACGATGCGTGAAGACGGCAAGACCGTGGTGTTCGAAGTGGCCAGGGACGCGAACAAGATCGACATCCGGCGCGCCATTGAGAAGCTGCTCGGCGCCAAGGTGTCGGCAGTGCGCACCGCCACGACGCGCGGCAAGTTGAAGCGCCAGGGCCGGTTCGTCGGCCGCCGCTCCGACTGGAAGAAAGCGTACGTCACCCTGCGCAAGGGCGAAAAGATGCCTGATTTCCTCGAAGGCGCATAAGGAACATCATGCCCATCAGAAAATACAAACCGACGACGCCGGGCCGCCGCCAGATGACGGTGCTGACCTTCGACGAGATCACGACCGACAAGCCGCACGGTCCGCTGACCGAGAACCTGCACACCTCGGGCGGGCGCAACAGCACCGGCGAGCAGACGATGTGGTGGCGCGGGGGCGGGCACAAGCGGCTCTATCGCATCATCGACTTCAAGCGCGACAAGGCCGGCATTCCGGGCAAGGTCGCCACCATCGAGTACGACCCGAACCGCTCGGCGCGCATCGCGTTGATCACGTATGCCGACGGCGAGAAGCGCTACATCCTGCAGCCGGTCGGGCTGAAGGTCGGCGACGCGGTGATTGCGGGCGACAACGTCGACATCCTGACCGGCAACTGCCTGCCGCTGAAGAACATTCCGCAGGGCACGATGGTGCACAACGTCGAGCTCAAGCCCGGCAAGGGCGGCCAGATGGCGCGCAGCGCCGGCGCCAGCGTGCAGGTCGTGGCCAAGGAAGGCGATTACGTCTCGGTCAAGATGCCGTCGGGCGAGATCCGCAAGATCTACCACGACTGCCTCGCCACCATCGGCCAGGTCGGCAACATCGATCACGAGAACGTCTCGATCGGCAAGGCCGGCCGCAGCCGCTGGCTGGGCAAACGCCCGCACGTGCGCGGCGTGGCGATGAACCCGGTGGATCACCCGCTCGGCGGCGGTGAAGGCAAGACCTCGGGCGGCCGCCACCCGGTCACGCCGTGGGGTGTGCCGACCAAGGGGTACAAGACGCGCCGGCCGCAGCCGAGCGACAAGTTCATCGTCCAGCGCCGTAGCAACAAGCGCTGAGGCTAAGGCGAAGGCAGAAGGCATAAGGCAGAAGGCACACATGAGCCGCTCACTCAAAAAAGGTCCGTTCGTCGACACCCATCTCCTCGAAAAGATCGAGGCGATGAACCGCACGAACGAGAAAAAGGTCTTCAAGACCTGGTCGCGCCGCTCGACGGTGATTCCCGAAATGGTCGGGCACACGCTGGCGGTGCACAACGGGAAGAAGTTCGTGCCGGTTTATCTCACCGAGAACATGGTGGGCCACAAGCTGGGCGAATTTTCTCCGACCCGCATCTTCAAGGGCCACTCGGCGCGTTCCGACAAGACGGCGACGAGCGCGCCGGGCGCGCCGGCGGCGCCGGCAGGAAAGGCGTAGGCCATGGTCCGCGCAGAGGCAACGGCGAAGTACATCCGGACCTCGGCCCAGAAGGCCGGGCTGGTGCTGGATCTGATCCGCAACAAGGACGTCAACCAGGCGTTGTCGGCGCTGCAGTTCAGCCGCAAGTCGGTGGCGCGCGATGTGGCGAAGGTGCTGCGGTCGGCGGTGGCCAACGCGCAGCAGCAAGAGGCGTTTGGCGGCGACGTGGCGCGGCTGTTCGTGTCGGCGTGCTGCGCCAACAACGGGCCGTCGCAAAAGCGGGTGCGACCCGCCCCGATGGGCCGGGCGTTTCGCATCGTGAAGCGGACCACGCACCTCACGGTCGAAGTGACGGAGCGGGCTCAGGTGATCAAGGCGGTCGGCGCGGGGCCGACGGGCAGACCGCCGAAGTCTTCGAAAGCGACGCAGTCAAAACCCGGCCGGGCCACCGCGCCCGCGTCGGCATAGTTAGGGGATCGAAGTGGGCCAGAAAGTTCACCCGTACGGATTTCGCCTCGGGTTCAACAAGACCTGGAAGTCGCGCTGGTTTGCGGGGAAAGACTACGCCAACCTGCTGCACGAGGACCTCGGTCTCAAGAAGGACCTGAAGAAGCGCTTCCAGCATGCCGGCGTCGCGAAGATCGAGATCGAGCGCGCCGCCAACAAGCTGAAGATCGACATTCATACCTCGCGCCCCGGCATCATCATCGGGCGCAAGGGCCAGGAAGTCGACAAGCTGAAGCAGGAAATCCAGAAGCGCACCAACCGCGAGGTCTTCATCAACATCCAGGAGATCCAGAAGCCGGAGCTGGATGCGCAGCTGGTCGGCGAGTCGGTGGCGATGCAGCTCGAAAAGCGCGTCGCGTTCCGCCGCGCCATGCGCAAGGCGGTGGAGTCGGCGCTGCGCTTCGGCGCGCGCGGGATCAAGGTGCGCGTGTCGGGCCGCTTGAACGGCGCGGAAATCGCCCGATCGGAATGGTACCTGCACGGCCAGCTGCCGCTGCAGACGCTGCGCGCCGACATTGATTACGGCTTCGCGGAAGCGAACACCACCTACGGAAAGATCGGCGTCAAGGTGTGGCTCTACAAGGGTGAGCGGCTGACGCCGCGCACCGGGCGTGAAGAAGAATTTGGCGCCGGCGGCCGGGGTGATCGCGATCGGGATCGCGGCCCGCGTCGTCCCGCCGGCGGTGACCGTCCAGGAGCACGAGGCTAAACCCGATGTTGATGCCGAAGAAGGTCAAGTACCGGAAGCAGCAGCGCGGCCGCATGCGCGGCAAGGCGTGGCGCGGCTCCGACGTGTCGTTTGGCGATTACGGCCTGAAGGCGCTGGAACCGTGCTGGCTGACCGATCGGCAGATCGAGGCGGCGCGCGTCGCCATGACCCGGTTCGTCAAGCGCGGCGGCAAGGTCTGGGTGCGCGTGTTCCCCGACAAGCCCATCACCAAGAAGCCGCAGGAAACGCGCATGGGCAAGGGCAAGGGCGCGCCTGAGGGCTGGGTCTGCGTGATCAAGCCCGGACGCATCCTGTTCGAGATGAACGGCGTGCCCGAGGCGGAGGCGCGCCGGGCGTTCGAGCTGGCCGGCGCCAAGCTGCCGATCCACGTGCGGTTTGCGAAGCGGTTTGCGGAGGAGAAGGCGTCATGAAGGCCCCCGAGCTGAGAGATTTGGATGTCGACACGCTGCGCGCGCGGACGCAGGAGATCGACGACCAGTTGTTCCGCATGCGGATCCAGAAGTCGATGGGCCAGCTGGAGGCCCCCGGGAAGATGAAGACGGTGCGCCGCGAGCGCGCCCGCATCCTCACGATTCTGAAAGAGAAGGCGAAGTAGCGATGGCAGGCAAAGCCGAAGTCCAGGGTGTCGTGGTCAGCGACAAGATGCAGAAGAGCGTCGTCGTCTCGACCGAGCGCCGGGTGCAGCACGGCGTCTACGGCAAGATCCAGAAGCGGACGTCGACCTTCGTCGCGCACGACGAGAACAACGACGCCAAGCTCGGCGACACGGTGCTGATCGCCGAGTCGCGGCCGCTCAGCAAGCGCAAGCGATGGGCGCTGGTGCGCGTCGTCGAGCGCGCCTCGCAGGTTTAGGGTTTAGTGGAGCGTATCAACAATGTTTCTCAAGTCCGCTAAATCTTTCGGTCACGATTTCGCGGCCGTTCCTACGGAACGGCCCACGGACGAATCGCACGGCCACGCAAACAGGAGACTGTCATGATCCAGATGCGATCGATCCTGGACGTCGCCGACAACTCGGGCGCGCGCAAGATTTCGGTGATCAACCCGATCGGCGGCTCGACCGGGCGCTACGCTTACCTTGGCGACATCATCACGGCCAACGTGAAGGAAGCGACCCCCGAGGGCCAGATCAAGAAGGGCCAGGTCGTGAAGGCCGTGGTCGTCCGGGTGCGCAAGGAACAGAAGCGCAAGGACGGCAGCTACATCCGGTTCGACCGCAATGCGGCGGTGCTCATCAACGATCAGGGCGAGCCGATCGGGACCCGCGTGTTCGGGCCGGTGGCGCGCGAGTTGCGCGAGCGGCGCTTCATGAAGATCATCTCGCTCGCGCCAGAGGTGCTGTAAGGCCATGGCATTTTCGATTCGCAAGAACGACCAGGTGGTGGTCCGCGCCGGCAAGGACCGCGGCAAGCGCGGGCGCGTGCTCTCCGTGCTGCCCGAGAAGAACCGGGTCATCGTCGAGGGCGTGAACTTGATCAAGCGCCACACCCGTCCCAACCCCCAGAAGAACATCAAGGGCGGGATCGTGGAGCGCGAGGCGGCGATCCACGCCAGTAACGTGATGCTGCTGGATCCGGAGAGCAACGAGCCGACGCGCATCGGCAGCAAGACGCTGGCTGACGGCACGCGGGTGCGCATCGGCCGCAAGAGCGGAGCGGTGGTGGACAAATGAGCAAGGCAAAGCCCGACGACAAGAAAGACGACAGGAAAGACGTCAAGAAAAAAGACAAGAACGAGGCGCAGATTGCCGAGGCCAAGGCCGCCGGCAAAGAGGCGAAGGCGGCCAAAGAGGCCAAGAGCGCCGAGGCCGAACGCCGCAAAGAGTCGAAGAGCACCGGCAAGGAAGTCAAGCCGGCGGTGATCCGGCTGCGCGACAAGTACCGCGCCGACGTGATTCCGGCGCTGCAGAAAGAGTTCGGCTACAGCAACATCATGGCCGTGCCCAGGGTCACCAAGGTGGTGGTCAACATGGGCCTCGGCGAGGCGACGCAGAACGCCAAGGTGGTCGACACCGGCGCCGACGAGCTCGGCAAGATCACCGGCCAGAAGGCCGCCGTGCGCAAGGCGAAGAAGTCGATCGCCCAGTTCAAGGTGCGCCAGGGCATGCCGATCGGCGCCATGGTGACGCTGCGCGGCGACCGGATGTACGAGTTTCTCGACCGCCTGGTGAGCATCGCGCTGCCGCGCGTGCGTGACTTCCGCGGCGTGTCGCCGAAGGGCTTCGACGGCCGCGGCAACTACACGCTCGGCTTGAGGGACCAGTTGATCTTCGTCGAGATCGATTACCTCAAGGCCGACAAGGGGCGCGGCATGAACGTCAGCGTCGTCACCACGGCGAAGACCGACGAAGAGGCCCGCAAGCTGCTGCAGCTGATGGGCATGCCGTTTAGAACGACTTAGGAATAAGGGACAACCTGTGGCCACGAGCGCAAAGAAAGCACGCGAGTTAAAGACCCTGAAGTTCAAGGTGCGGCATCGTAACCGCTGCCGCCGCTGCGGCCGGTCGCGCGCGTATATGCGCAAGTTCGCGCTGTGCCGCCTCTGCTTCCGTGAGCTCGCACTGACGGGTGATGTGGCCGGCGTGACGAAGAGTAGTTGGTAAGGACTCATCAGCCGCCGGCGACCAGGGTGCGTACAGTGCGTACGGTGCCCAGGGTGCCTAAGGGCTGGTGCTTAAGGGCTGGGAACAAAGAGTTATGACTGATCCGATTGCCGACATGCTGACTCGGATTCGCAACGCCGTCACGGCGCGCCACGCGCGCGTCGAGATGCCGGCGTCGAAGTTGAAGTCCGAGATTGCGAAGATCCTGCAGGACGAGGGCTACATCGCGGGTTTCAAGATGGTCGAGACCCCGGCCGATCGCCCCGGGAAGGCCGCGCGCCAGCAGATGCGGATGTTCCTGAAGTACGGCCCCGGCGGCGAAAAAGTGATCACCGGGATCCAGCGCGTCAGCCGTCCGGGCCGGCGGATTTACGTGAACCGCGAGACCGTGCCGCCCGTGCTGGGCGGCCTCGGCGTCTGCATCCTGACGACGTCGCGCGGGGTCATGACCGGCCGCGCCGCGCAGCAGGCCGGCGTCGGCGGCGAAATTCTTTGTAACGTTTGGTAAGGAACGGTTGAGGCCATGTCGAGAATTGGGAAGAAACCGATCGCGATTCCGAAGGGCGTGACCATCAAGGTCGACGGCTCGAACGTCGACGTGAAGGGCCCCAAGGGACAGATGACGCAGGCGCTGCCGCCGAACATCACGGCCGCGATAGAAGACGGCACGCTGGTCACGAAGAAGACCTCGGACCAGCGCGAGCACGACAAGTTTCACGGCCTGGCGCGCAGCCTGGTGAACAACGCCGTGCTCGGCGTGACCGAAGGCTGGAAGCGCGAGCTCGACATCGTCGGCGTCGGCTACCGCGCCGAGAAGAAAGACAAGCAGGTGGTGCTGGCGCTCGGCTACTCGCATCCGGTGGTGTTCGACATCCCCAACGGGATCGACATCGCGATCGAAAAGCAGACGCACCTCACCGTGACCGGCGTCGACCGGCAGCTGGTCGGCCAGGTCGCCGCCAACCTGCGGCGGCTGCGCAAGCCCGACCCGTACCAGCAGAAGGGCGTGCGCTACACCGGTGAAGTGTTGAAGAAGAAGGCCGGAAAGACCGGAGCCTAACGATGAGAATCAAGACCAAAGAAGACCGCCGCGACCGGATCAAGTTCCGAATCCGCAAGCGCATGACGGGCACGACCGAGAAGCCGCGGCTGACGGTGTTTCGCAGCGGCGCGCACATCTACGTGCAGGTGATCGACGACCGCGCCGGTACGACCGTGGCGTCGGCCTCGAGCGTCGAGCCGGCGGTGAAGGGCGCGATGGACAAGGCCACGCGCGGCGGCAACATCAAGGGCGCCGAGAAGGTCGGCACGACCATCGCGGAGCGGCTCAAGGAAAAAGGCATCACCAAGGTGGTGTTCGACCGCAACGGCTTTCTGTACCACGGCCGCGTGCGCGCCGTGGCCGAGGCCGCGCGGTCCGCGGGCCTGGAATTTTAGGCGGGTGGAATAAATGATCCGGACACGCGAAAAGATTGACGCGGCGCAGCTCGACATCAAGGACACGGTGGTTTCAATCAACCGTGTGACCAAGGTCGTCAAGGGCGGCAAGAACCTGAGCTTCAGCGCGCTCGTCGTGGTCGGCGACGGCCACGGCGTGGTGGGCTACGGCGTCGGCAAGGCCAAGGAAGTGCCGTCGGCGATCAAGAAGGGCATCGAAGCGGCCAAGAAGCGGCTGATCCGCGTCCCGGTGCACGGCACGACGGTGCCGCATCCGGTGGTCGGCCGCTACGGCGCCGGGCGCGTGCTGCTGAAGCCCGCGCCGGACGGCACGGGCGTCATCGCGGGCGCGGCGGTGCGCGCGGTGGTGGAAGCCGCGGGCGTGACCAACGTGCTGACCAAGTCGCTGGGTTCGGCCAACCCGCACAACGTGGTGCGCGCGGCGTTCACGGCCCTGCAGGATTTGAAGGACCCGGGCAAGCTGATGCGGCTGCGCGGCAAGGACACCCTGGCGGATCTCGCCGGCGGCCGTACCGCGTAACCATCGGGCCAAGGGACAACGACAATGGCGAAGGCGAAGCAGGCAAAGGAACAGAAGCAGGCGGCGAAGACCGTCACGATCACGCTCACGAAGAGCCCGATCGGCTTCAACAGGAACCAGGCCACGGTGGTGCAGAGCATCGGCCTGCGCAAGATCAACCACGCCGTCACGCTGGCGGACACGCCCGAGACGCGCGGGATGATCTTCAAGGTGCGTCACCTCGTGACGGTGTCCGACTAGAGCGATCTGCCGTCGGCCGAGGGCCGATGGCGGAAGCTCGCAGTCTAGAGAAGAGAAATAGCATGGGTTTGAACAACTTAAAGCCGGCCGACCGGTCGAAGTTCAAGAAGAAGCGCGTCGGGCGCGGTCCGGGCTCGGGCCTGGGCAAGACGTCGGGCCG
>JANOZI010000489.1:0-6174 GCA_031429375.1 Acidobacteriota bacterium
CATGCTCGGCTATGCGATCGGTTCCGTCCCGATCGGCTTTCTCGTCGCTCAGAGTACGCGCGGCGTGGACCTGCGCCGTGCCGGCAGCGGCAACGTCGGTGCGGCCAACGTGTATCGCACCACCAGCCTCGGTACTGCGATGGCGGTGCTGGCGGCGGACATCGCGAAAGGAGCGGCGGCAGTGCTGCTCGCCGGGGACGGGGTGGCCGCGGTGGCCGCAGGTGCGGCCGCTGTGGTGGGACATGTCTACCCGGTATGGCTCGGATTTCACGGTGGCAAAGGCGTCGCCACCGCTTGCGGTGTGTTCGCCGTGCTGTCGCCCTGGCCGGCGGCGATCGCCCTGGCCGCGTTTGGCCTGACGGTCGCTCGCACGCGGTTCGTCTCGCTCGGTTCTATCGTCGCCGCCACCGTGCTCCCGGTGGCCGAGTGGGTCACGCCGGGGCCGCGCGCGGTCGACATTGCCGCGACGTTCGTCGCGCTGCTGATCCTGTTTCGACATCGCGGCAACATCGCGCGCTTGCGGTCGGGTACCGAACGCGCGCTTCCAAGCGGCACATGACCCACACCATCGGTGTCCTGGGATCCGGAAGCTGGGGCTCCGCCCTGGCGATGCACCTTGCGCGCACGGGTCACGACGTCCGGCTCTGGGCACGAGACGCCGGCCTGGCGGCGACGATGGCGGCGCTCAGGGAGAACCCGGCCTACCTGCCCGGCCTGCCGTTCCCTCCCCGGCTGATGCCGACCGCGTCGCTGTGTGACGCGATCACGGGCGCACAGATCATCGTGATGGCGGTCCCGTCGCATGGGCTGCGCGCGGTATCGCGGGCCGCCGCGCCGCTGATGCCGGGCGGCGCCACGCTGGTCAGCGCGGCAAAGGGACTCGAAGAAGGGACCGTGCTCCGAATGTCCGAGGTGCTCCGGGCCGAGCTCGCCGGCGCCGGCGTCGGCGCGATCGTCGTGCTCTCGGGCCCGAGCTTCGCGATCGAGCTGGCGCGGGAGCTGCCCACGGCGCTGGTGGCGGCGGGAGACTCCACGGCTGCGGTGGAGATGGTGCAAGCGCACTTTCGATCGTCCGCGCTTCGGTTATACGGCAGCGCCGATGTCGTCGGCGTGGAGATGGGCGGCGCCTTGAAGAACACCATCGCGATCGCCGCGGGCGTCGTCGAAGGCCTCGGCTTGGGACACAACGCGCTGGCGGCGTTGATCACACGCGGTCTCGCCGAGCTGTCGCGGCTGGCTGTTGGCCTGGGCGCGCAGCGCGAAACGCTGTCGGGCCTGGCGGGGCTGGGCGATCTCGTGCTGACCTGCACCGGCGACCTGAGCCGCAACCGCCAGGTCGGGATCGCGTTGGGGCGTGGGCAAACGCTGCAAGAGATTCTGTCGCGCACGAAAATGGTCGCGGAGGGCGTGAAGACCACCGAAGCGGCACTGGCCCTCGGCGCGCGTCATGGCATCGAGCTGCCGATCGCGCACGAGATGTCGGCAGTACTCGCGGGGCGCAAGGCCCCGCAGGACGCCATCCGCGACTTGATGGGCCGCCGCCAGAAACTGGAACATGTGTAATGGTTGCTCGACTCCAGAAAATGGTTGATACGCTCTACTAGATGGGGTTCCTAGACAAGCTCAAGCAAGGCCTGCAGCGGACCACGCAGCAACTGGTCGACAAGTTCGAAGACATCGTGCAGCGGGCCGACGCGCCGGAGGCGCGCACCCGCGACGTCGATGTCGAGACCGCGGAGGCGCTCGAAGAGATCCTGCTGATGGCTGACGTCGGCGTGGCGGCCACCGATCGCATCGTCACCGCCGTGACCAGGCGATCGCGGCGCGGCGAGAGCCTGCGCGAGCTCGTCAAGCAGGAGATTCTGAGGGTCCTCAACGGCATTCCGCGCGAGCCGCATTCCCAGATCCTGATGGTCGGCAAGCCCAAGGTGATCCTGGTGGTCGGCGTCAACGGCGTCGGCAAGACCACCACCATCGGGAAGCTCGCCAATCAACTCCGGGTCGAGGGCCGCGTGCCGTTGATTTGCGCAGCGGATACGTTTCGCGCCGCGGCCGTCGATCAGCTGCAGGTCTGGGCCGACCGCGCCGGTGTGGAGATGGTGCGCGCGCGAGAGGGCTCCGACCCTGCCGCCGTGGTGTTCGACGCGATCACTGCCGCAAAGGCGCGCAAGTGCGACGTCGTGCTGGTCGACACCGCTGGCCGCCTCCATACCCGGACCAATCTGATGAGCGAGCTCGACAAGATCCGGCGTGTGGCGGCGAAAGAAGTCAAGGGCGCGCCCCACGAAGTGCTGCTGGTACTCGACGCAACGGTCGGCCAGAACGGCCTCGCGCAGGCGCGCGAGTTCACCAGCGTCGCTGGCGTCACCGGGATCGTGCTCGCCAAGCTGGATGGCACGGCCAAGGGCGGCATCGCCGTGGCGATTGCGCACGAGCTCGGGCTGCCGATTCGCTACGTCGGTGTGGGCGAAGGGGTCGACGATCTGCTGACGTTCCTGCCGCAAGATTACGTGGATGCGATCTTCCAGGAAAAGTGGTGACCGACACCGATTACATGCGGCGGGCGCTGTTTCATGCCCAACGCGGTGAGGGAGCGACGACGCCCAATCCCATGGTGGGCGCGGTGGTCGTCACTCCCGACGGAGTGGTGGTGGGGCAGGGCCGCCATCCGCGCGCCGGCGATCCGCATGCCGAAGTGTTCGCGCTCGACGACGCCGGCGAGCGCGCCCGCGGCGCGACGCTCTACGTGACGTTGGAGCCGTGCAATCACCAGGGCCGCACCGGACCCTGCACGCAGCGAATCATTCAGGCGGGAGTCGCTCGCGTGGTCGCCGCCATGGCGGATCCGAATCCCCTGGTGAACGGCCGCGGCTTCGGCGAGCTGCGCACGCACGGCATCGCGGTTGAAACCGGCGTGCTCGAAGCGGAAGCGGCCCGGCTCAATCGCGCGTTCATCGTCACGCAGACGCTGGCCCGGCCGATGGTGATTGTCAAAGCGGCCACCAGCCTCGATTCCCGGATCGCCGCGGCGCCGGGCGAGCGCACTCAGTTGACCTCGGCCCAGGCGAATCGCCGGACGCAGCGCTTGCGGGCGTCGGTCGATGCCATCGGGGTCGGGTCGGGCACGGTGCTCGCCGACGACCCGGTGTTGACCGTGCGTGACTGCTACCGGGAGCGGCCGCTGGCGCGCGTCATTTTCGATCGCCGGCTGCGGACGCCCGCGACCGCCCGGGTCTTCTCCACCCGCGGCGCCGGACCGATAATAATAGTGACGACGGCGGCCGCGGTCGGCTGCCACCCCGAACTCGCTCACTCACTCGAGGCCGCGGGCGCCACGCTCCTCGCCGGCGCCGGAGAGCTGGCCGCCGACGTGGGCGGGCTCCTGGCGTGGGACATTTCGACGCTGCTGCTCGAAGGCGGCGGGGCGATCCACGCGGCGGCGTGGACGGCCGGCGTGATCGATCGCGTGCACGTGATCGTCGCGCCTACGGTGATCGGTGACCGCGGCGTCAGGTTTTTCGATGGCTTGCCGGTGCCCCTGTCTCAATTGACCCCGGTGCGGGTCGAGACGCTGGGCCCCGACGCATGGATGGAGGCGGATGTTCACGGGCATCGTTGAAGCGATCGGGAATCTGGCCGAAGTCAAGGGCATGGGCGGCGGGTTCCGCGTGCGGATCCATACGGGGCTCGCCACTCAAATGAAGCTGGGCGACAGCCTTGCGGTGAATGGCGTGTGCCTCACCGTGATCCTGATCGACGGTGAGCACGTGCTCGCCGACGTCGCGCCCGAGACGGCGCGCATCACGACCCTCGGCGCGCTGCGCCGCGGACAGAACGTCAACCTCGAACGGCCGATGCGGCTCGACGGCCGGGTCGACGGCCATCTCGTGCTCGGCCATGTCGACGGCGTCGGCACGATCGACGAGATCAGGCCCGAAGGGGATTCGCAGTGGCTGACGATCGGGTTTCAGCCCGTGCTGGCGCCGTACTTGATCCGCAAAGGCTCGGTGACGGTGGACGGCATCAGCCTGACGGTTGCGGGCCTGGGCGAGCGGCAGTTCGACGTGCAGGTCATTCCCTACACGTGGGCGAACACCGCGCTCAAGGACGTCAAGAAGAGCAACAAGGTCAACCTCGAGTGCGACATGATCGGGAAGTACGTGGTGCGCGCAATGGAACTCCGGAGCCAATGACGCAGATCAAGATCGCCAAGGGCGCGCGTTCGAAGACCCCGTTCGCACCGGTCGAGGCCGCCGTGGCCGCGATTCGCCGCGGCGACATGGTCATTGTCGTCGATGACGAGGATCGCGAGAACGAAGGCGACCTCACGATGGCCGCCGACCGGGTCTCGCCCGCTGCGATCAACTTCATGGCCAAACACGGCCGCGGCCTGATCTGCCTGCCGATGACCGGCGAGCGGCTCGACCAGCTCGAGATCCCGCTGATGGTCACGCATAATTCCACGCGGTTCGAAACGGCGTTTTGCGTGCCGATCGAAGCCAAGCGCGGCACGAGCACCGGCATCTCCGCGGCCGACCGCGCCGCGACCGTCGTGGCGGCGATCAACCCGAAGACCAGGCCGTCCGACCTCGCGCGCCCCGGCCACATGTTTCCGCTGCGCGCCCGCGATGGCGGCGTTCTGGTGCGCGCCGGCCAGACCGAAGCGGCTGTCGACCTGGCTCGCATCGCGGGCCTCAAGCCCGCCGGCGTGATCTGCGAAATCATGAACGAAGACGGCACGATGGCGCGCGTGCCGGCGCTGGCGAAGTTCGCCACGAAGCACAAGCTGTTGATGATCACGATCGCGGATCTGATCCGCTACCGGATGCAGACCGAAGGCCTGGTCAAGAAGGTGGCGGAGGCCGACCTGCCGACCGATCACGGCCCGTTCCGCATCCACGGATTCGAGAGCTTGATCAACCACGAGACGCACATCGCGCTGGTGTGCGGCGACATCAGCAGCGGCGAAGACGTGCTGGTGCGCGTGCACTCGAAATGCCTCACCGGCGACGTGTTCCATTCGGCGCGCTGCGACTGCGGCGCGCAGCTGCACAGCGCACTGCGGCAGATCGCCCTGGCGGGCCGCGGCGTGCTCTTGTATCTCAACCAGGAAGGCCGCGGGATTGGCCTCGCCAACAAGCTCCGCGCCTACGAGCTCCAGGACCAGGGCCTCGACACCGTCGAGGCGAACGAACACCTGGGCTTCAAGGCCGACCAGCGCGACTACGGCATCGGCGCCCAGATCCTGCGGAGCCTCGGCGTCCGTACCATGCGGCTGCTCACCAATAACCCGAGGAAGTTTGTCGGGTTGCAAGGCTACGGCCTCGCCGTCTCCGAAACCTTGCCGCTCGAGATGCCGGTGTCGGCCACCACTCGCAAGTACATGAAAACAAAGAAAGACAAGCTGGGTCACAGCCTCAAATCGGTTTGACCGTCCCTCTGAAGTTCATGTAGCATAAGGGTTTGCGCGGCGGAGCTAACTCTTCGCTGTGATGGCCCATGTTCGACGCGCTTAGCAACCGACTCCAGGACGTCTTCCAGTCAATTCGGGGAGAAACACGTCTAACGGAGACCACCGTCGAGAACGCCCTCCGGGAAATCCGGCTGGCGTTGCTCGAAGCCGACGTCAACTTCAAGGTCGTCAAGGCATTCGTCGATCGCGTGCGCGATCGCGCGATGGATCAGGCGGTCCTCAAGAGCCTGACCCCGAGCCAGCAGGTCGTCAAGATCGTTCGCGACGAGCTGCTGGCGCTGTTTGGCGACGCCAAGGGCGGGCTGACGGAAAGCGCGGCCCGGCCGCGCGTGATTCTGATGCTCGGGCTCCAGGGCTCGGGCAAGACGACGACCACCGGCAAGCTGGCCAAGTGGCTGGTCAAGCAGGGGCGGCACCCGATCGTGGTGTCGACCGACGTGCGGCGGCCGGCGGCGATTCAGCAGCTGGCGATCGTCGCGGGACAAGCCGGCGTGCGGGTGCACGACCCGGCGAACGAGATGGACCCCGTCGCGCGCCCCACGGGCGCGCTCGCCGAGGCCAGGGCGGTCGGCAACGACGTCGTGATCGTCGACACGGCGGGCCGGCTGCACATCGACGACGAGCTCATGAAAGAGCTGGTCGCGATCAAGGCAGTATCGGGACCGTCGGACCTGCTCTACGTCGCCGATGCCATGACCGGG
>JANOZI010000490.1:0-2314 GCA_031429375.1 Acidobacteriota bacterium
CCTCTCGAAAGGCGGGACTAAAGTCCCGCCTCTACACTGCGGAACTAAAGTTCCGCTCTACACCGTCATTTACCGCACCGTCGTTGCGGCGTCGCGCATCATTTTCCAGAGCTCTTCGACATGGCGGCGCTCGGTGAGCTCGGCGCCGATCGAGACGCGAACGATCCAACGCCCGTCGAGGATCGCCGGCGTGACATACGCCCCACCCGATTGGTTGAGTCGCGCAGCCCAGGCCTGTGTGTGAGCATCGAGGTCGTCGTCGCTCAATCCCGCAGGCTCATGCCTGACGCACAGCGTCTGGAGTGGCACGGGGGCCAGCACTTTCCATCCGGATGATTTCGGGATTTCCGCCGCGAGCCACGCCGCGTTGTCGAGGTCGCGGCGCAGCCGCGCCTGCAGGCCCTCGACGCCTTGCTCGCGGATCAGGAACCACAACTTGAGCGCGCGGAAGCGCCGGCCGAGCGGCAGGCCCCAATCGCGATAATTCTTCACCTGGCCATCGGCTGCCGACTTTAAGTAACTGGGCCGGGTGGACATGACGCGGACGAGGTGCTCGGGGTCGCGGACGAAATAGAGCGAGCAATCGAACACCGCGCCGAGCCACTTGTGCGCGTTGACGATCAGCGAGTCGGCCTGTTCGACGCCGTCCCACATGAAGCGGCACTCCGGCAGGATCATCGCCGAGCCTGCCATCGCGGCGTCAACATGCAGCCACAGGCCGTGCGCCTGCGTAATGCGCGCGATCGCGGCCAGCGGATCGAGCGCGGTCGAGGTCGTCGTCCCGGTCGTCGCCACGACAGCGCAGGGGCGATGCCCGGCGGCCAGGTCGGCCTGGATCAAGGCATCGAGTGCGTACGGGCGCATCGCGAACGCCGTATCGTGCGGCACCATGCGGACATGATCGCGGCCGAAGCCGGCCAGCAACGCCGCCTTCTCGACAGAACTGTGACTATGCGCGGTGGTGTAGACGACGAGCGGCGCCGCCTCGGCCTGCACGCCGCCGCGGGCGAGGGCGTAATTGGTGGTCTTCTCGCGCGCGCACATCAGCGCCACCAGCGTGCTGGTTGACGCGGTGTCCTGGATCACGCCGCTCCACTGCTCCGACAGGCCGAGCATCTGCCGCATCCAGCCGGTCGCGACTTCCTCGACCTCGGTGAGCGCCGGGCTCGACTGCCACGCCAGGCCGATGATGCCGAGACCGGAGCTGAGAAAATCGCCAAGCACGCTCGCCAGGAGCGCGTTGGACGGGAAGTAGCCGAAGAACCGGGGATGCTGCCAGTTGGTGATCCCGGGCATCATCACCCGGTCGATGTCCTGATAGATCGCGTCGAACGACTCCCCTTTTGCCGGCGGATTGGGCGGCAACTGCGCCTTGATTTGACCGGGCTGCGACGACGCCATCACCGGGCGGGACTCGACCCGCGCGCGATAATCGGCGATCCAGTCAACCACCTTATGACCGGCCTGGCGGAACTCCTCGGGAGTCATCTACAGTGAAAGTTGAAAGTTGAAAGTTGAAAGTTTAGTTAAATTGACCGCAGTTTTTCGTGCACGAGCGTCAGCGCGTGGTCGACGACGGCGTCGATCGGCATGCCAGTGGTGTCAATGCGGACCGCATCCTCCGCGAGGGCGAGCGGCGCGACCGTCCGGGTACTGTCGGTCTTATCGCGCGCCACCAGATCACTCTGCACGCTCGCGATCGATTGCTGGCCGCCGGTGTGCGCCGGATCCGAGGCGCGGCGCCGGGCCCGCTCTTCGGCGGACGCATCGAGATAGAGCTTCAGGTCGGCCGCGGGAAACACGACCGTGCCGATGTCGCGCCCTTCCATCACGACTCCACCGCCGGCGCCGAGTCCCCGCTGCAGGTCGACCAGCACCGATCGCACGTGCGGCAGTTTCGCGACGGCGGCGGCGGCCTTATCCATTTCGGGCGTTCGAATGGCGCGGGTGACATCGTGGCCGTCGATGGTAATGCGGCCGTCCTGTTGATCGAGGCGGGCCCGTGTTGCCACCCCGGCGACCGCATAGTCGTCGTCGAGCGGCACGCCGTCTTGTGCGGCCTTCCAGGCCACGGCACGGTACATCGCGCCGGTATCGACATGGCGATAGCCAAGACGCTCGGCGAGCGTGCGCGCCACAGTTCCTTTCCCTGCCCCCGAAGGCCCGTCAATGGCGATCACCAAGTACTTCACCGAAGAACCCTCGTGCGGAACCTTCGTGCGGAACCCTCGTGCGGAACCCTCGTGAGGAACCCTCGTGCGCAACCATCGTGCGGAACCATCTTACCAGTGAACCATCCGGGCGTGGCTGACTC
>JANOZI010000491.1:0-8982 GCA_031429375.1 Acidobacteriota bacterium
CATGAGTGTCGCGGCACCACGCCGTCGAACACCGAGACATGGAAGTAGTCCTCCACGTCGACGGTCCTCGCGTTCGTCACCGGAGGCAGTGCCGCGGCCGTCTGCGCGGCACCCGTCGCCGCGGCGCGCGTCGGCACGGCGCCCGCTGGCACCGCCGCCGTCTCCACGGCGCCCTGCAGGGCGGTGTGCACTAGAGACCTCTCCGTAACAGCACGGTCTTGACCGTCTCGAAAATGATGAACAGGTCCAGCGACACCGACAGATGCTTGATGTAGAAGAGGTCGAACTGCAGCTTCTGAATGGCATCTTCGACCGTGGCGCCATAGGTGTACCGCACCTGTGCCCAGCCGGTGAGGCCCGGCTTGATCACGTGCCGCTGCCCGTAGAAGGGAATCTGCTCGGCCAGCGATTGCACGAACTCGGGCCGCTCGGGCCGCGGCCCGACCATGCTCATGTTGCCGATCAGGATGTTCCAGAACAGCGGAATCTCGTCGAGGCGCGTGCGCCGCATGATCCGGCCGATGCGCGTGACGCGCGCGTCGCCGCCGCCCGCCGCCCAGACCGGTCCGGTGTTGCGTTCGGCATCGACGCACATCGACCGCAGTTTGTAGACGGTGAAGATCTTCGAATCGCAGCCGACGCGGCGCTGCGAATAGAACACGGGACCGGGCGACGTCAGCTTGATGATGGCCGCCAGGGCCAGCAGGATTGGCGTCGCCAGCAGCAGGCCGACGAGCGCGCACAGCACATCGACGATGCGCTTCACGGCGAGCAGGCGCGGTGTCTTCTTGAACCCGGGCGAGAAGATCAGCCAACTGGGCCGCAGGTTCTCCACCGCGATCTTGCCGGTGTACTCCTCGTACACGGACGCGAGGTGTTCGAACGTTACGCCGTCGAGCTTCATCTCGAGCAGCTTCTGCATCGGCAGCTTGCCGCGGGCATCGGCGAGGCTGAGCACGACGCGATCCACCGCCCGCGCCCGAACGATCGACGGGATGTCTTCGATGCCGCCGAGGTACGGCAAGCCGGGTTCCGGCGCCGCGGTGCCGGGCTGCGTGTCAACCACCCCGACGATCTGCACGCCGAGGTCTTCGCGCGCGTGAAGCTCGCGCGCCAGCTCGAGGCCGGCCGAGCTCGTGCCGACCATCAGTAATCGCTCGCGCGGACCGACCTGACGCGTCACCCAGCCGAACGTCAGGCGCCAGCCGATTACGCCGGTGACGGCGAGGACCGCGGCCGGGGCCAGGACGCCGCGCGCGATGATCAGCGCCGGGAAGATCGTATAGACAGCGGCCAGCACCAGGCAGGTCGCGCCGAGCGCCTGCAGGATGCGGATCAGCAGTTCGGTATGGTTGCCGCCGGCGTGGGGATTGTCATAGAGATCGCCCCAATACAGGCACAACTGGCAAATGCTCGTGATCACGAGCGCCTTCGGCAGCAGTCCGGCGAAACCCGCGGCACCGGCCAGGGCGCCCAGCTGGGCGTACACGCCGACCCCGACGGCGCCGAGAATCAGCGCACTCTCCATCACGATGAGCGTTGACGACCGCCAGGTCGCGTCCTGAATCAGTCCCTTCGCCATGACGCTTCACTTGCCCTTCGAGACACCGTAGGAGCCGTATCCGTAATATTCGTAGTAGCCGCCGGCGTTGCGGTCGTGCGCATAGTCGACGGCGTTCATCACGACGCCGAGAATGCGGTCATGGCCGAGCGTGTCGACGGTGCGCTTGACCAGCTGGAACGGCGCCTTGCCGGCGCGCACCACGAGCAGCACGCCATCGACGCAGGCCGCGAGCAAATTGGCGTCCGGCAGCAGCGTGACCGGCGGCGTGTCGATGACGACCCAGTCGAACGCGCTCCGCGCTTGCGCGACCAACCGCTGCATTCGCTCGGACGTCAGGCCGCTCAACGGGTCCGGGTCGGGCCGGCCCGCCGGCAGTACGTACAGCCGGTCCGACAACTGGACGATCGGCATCGGCCGGTCGTGCTCGGCCTTCAGGCCCTCGTCGAGTCCATTGAGGTTGGTCAGCCCGAACAATCGCTGCACGGTCGGCCGGCGCAGGTCGGCGTCGATCAGCAGCACGCGACGGTGGTACGACTCGCTGAGCGTCAACGCGAGGTTGACGGCGGTCAGGCTCTTGCCCTCGCCGGGAAGAGAGCTCGCCGTCATCACCACCTGGATGCCGCGCTCCGACTGGGCGTGGTGCAGGGTGGCGGCCAGCTTGCGATATTGTTCGAGCGCGCCCGACGACACGTTGTCCGTGCCAACCAGTTTTCCGACCAGTTCCGGATCCGTACGCCAGCCGGTGAGCTTGGCTTCGCCGTTCGAGAAGTCGAGCAGGGGAGTGCTGCCGGGCGCCAGCGCGATACGCTCGGGGACGCGCGACTTTACCTGCGGCGCCGGGTCGAGGGCGACGGGGCCGTCGTGCGCGCCGTCGCGATCGTCACGCCGGCGGTTTGCGCGCTGTAATGCATCAGCCAGTCTCGCCATGGGTCAGTTCCTGGTCCTATCCGTTGATTCAGGGAGGCGCGACATGCGGCGGATCTTCGCCAGTCGCGTGAGCAAACCACCCTCAGGTTCATCCGTGAGGCTGGCGGTATCCAGCCGCTCGTCAAGGGCGGAGAGATGGGGTCCGGCCGTCGTGTCGCGCAGGCCGCTTGGCGCGGCGTCATCGCCGTCGAACTGATCGCCGTCAGGTTCAGCGAAGTCGAAGTCGGCACAGACCTCGAGAATCAGGCTGCGGTCGATCTGCTGGCGGTCGAGCGCAAAGCCCGACACCAGTGCGTTGTCGCAGATCACGCTGATCGTGCGGGGGATGCCGCCCGACCGTTCGTGAATGGTGGCCACCGCCTCGGGCGTAAACAGGCGAACCGCATCGCCGCCGGCAATCCGGAGGCGCGCGGCGATATACGCCGACGTGTCGGCCAGGTCGAGCGGCGCCAGCGCGCAACGCAGCCCGATGCGCTGTTTCAACTGCCGCAGCGACGGGTGTCCCAGGCGCACCGCCAGCTCGGGTTGGCCGGCCAGGATGATCGACAACAGTTTTTCTGACGCCGACTCGATGTTGGCGAGCAGCCGCACTTCTTCGAGCAGCGCGTCGGGCAGACACTGGGCTTCGTCGATCACGAGCGCGGTCATGCCGCCGGCGGCGTGGCGCTGCGCCAGCAACGCGGTGAGGTCGGTCAGGCAGCGGGTCTTCGATCGCGCCGCTTCGCTGCTCAAGCCAAACCCGGCCGACAGGAACTCGATGAACTCGTTGCGCGTCAGCGACGGGTTGTTGAGATAGACCGCCAGGCCCTGGTCCGATTTCTGCGACTGCAGCGCGGCATGCACGAGCGTGGTCTTGCCGGTGCCCGCATCGCCGATGAGCAGCGCAATTCCGTTCCGCGCCGTCAAGCCGTACTCCAGCGTCGTCAGCGCCTCGCGGTGGCGCGGGGTCATGAAAAGAAAACGCGGGTTCGGCGTCAGTTCGAACGGGCGCTCGCGCAGGCCGTAAAAAGATTCATACATGGGCGACCCTCAGCGAACCAGCGTCCATAAGGCTGCCGACACCGCCGCCACCGTGGTGGCCGTGACGACCGTCAGCACAATCGTGTTGCGTCGCCGCCGGCGAACATCGGCGATCGCGGTCATGATCGGAATGGCGGCGATGACCGGAAGGATCAGCGTGCGGACGATTTCATCCTCCGTGCGCAGCGTCATGTCGCGGTACTCGAGCAGGCCGGTCAGGCCGATGGCCAGGAACAAGCCGAGCCCGGCGGCGATCAACGCGAGGCGCACGCGATTGGGGCTGAAGGGCTTTTCCGGCAGGCGAGCCGGGTCGATCACCTTGAACTGCTCGCCCACTTGCTGCCGTTCGAGATTGGCCGACATCTGCGAGTTTTCCTTCTTGGCCAGCAGGTCGGCGTAGGTCTTCTGGAGCGTGTCGTAGTCGCGCATCAGCCCGGTCAATTCGGATTCGTGCCCGGGCACGGCTTCGACGCGATGCTGATAGTCGCTCATGGTCTGGCGCAGGACCTTCAGGTCGGCTTCCTTCGCCTTGATTTGTTCGTCGAGCTTCTCGAGCTCGATCTGAATCTGGCGCCCGCGTGCGCGGCGCACCAGCTCGCCGCCCGTGACCGGCCCTGAGTTGCGGGCGCCGGCACCGGCAGCCGCCGTTGGCGCGGCGGCCGGCGGCACGCCGCTCGACGCCGATTCCTGGACCTTGAGCTCGAGCTCGACGATGGTCTTGGTCTTGGCGACGACGTCGGGATGCTGCGGCGTCAGGCGCAACAGCATCTGCCGTAGCTCGCTGCGCGCGATGTCGAGCTTGTCGATCGCCTTCATTTCCTCGTTCACCGAACCGCCGGGTGTGCCCATGCTCCCGCCCGAATCGTTCGAATCGGCGTCGGCCAGCGTGCGCTCGAGCAGCAGGCGGCGGTCGCGATCGCGATTCATCGACTCGTTCAGGTTCTGGATCTGGTTCTGGGTCGACTCGATCACCTGCAGGTTGCTCTGCAGCTGCGACGGCAGCTCGCCGGCATTGCGCCTCCGGTACTCCTCGAGCTTCTGCTCGCGGTCGACGAGCCGGCGGCGCGCCCCGTCCAGTTGCGACTCGAGGAACGAGTTGGTGCCGTCGGCCTGCACGCCGCGATCGCGCAGGTTCTCCTCGATGAACATGCTGGCCAGCCGATCGGTGACGATCATCGCCGTGCGAGGGGAGTCGGCATCAAAGCTGATCTTGAACGCGTCGTCCCGGACCGTTTCGACGTGCACGCGGTCGCGCATTTCCTGCACGACCAGCTCCATGGGCTTGGGGGTCTCGCCGGCCTTCGCCTGGGGATACAGGCCGAAGTCGTCGATGATCTGCTCCAGCCGGGTGCGGCTCAGGATCTCCTGGCTGATGGACCGGAGCCGATCCTCGACGCGCGTGGTGACGGTCGTCTTGACGTAGGCCTCGGGCACCCGCTGCGGCACGACCAGGATCAGCGTCTCCGAGCGGTACATGTCGGTCAGCCGCAGCGACATCACGATCGCCGCCGTGGTCAGCACCGACACGGCCGACACGATGATCCACTTGTTGCGCCACGCGATCGCGAGAATATCTTCAGGTGTGTATTTACGGCCCGGCAGCATGTGTGTTGTCCCCTTACTAACGAAGCGGCTTCCAAAGGGCGAGGCCCCAGCGCAGGCCCTGCCGTGTCATTCCTGCCGTCAGCGTGGCCGGTAGATCGGGCGCCGCGGCGAAGCGATAGTCGTACAGAAAGTGTTCGGCGAAGATTGCCCAGTGGCGGTTCACCGCGGCATCGACGCGGGTCGTGCCGATCACGCTGTGGAACGTGCGACTCGCGTCGGCGATGTCGGCGCCCCACGCATACCGCGGCTGGAAGCTCACCTTGACGCGCGACCCGATGAAGCCCCCGACGTCACCGTTGACGGTGTTCGAGATGAACGGCCGCGGCGCGGTGTCGATCGAGGTCAGGCCGCGCTGATACTCGAGCGACGAGCTCCAGCGGCGCGACAGCAGCCGGCGGAGTTGCGCACTGCCGGTCAGCTCGAAATGGCGCTGGCCCTCGATCGCGATCACCGTGGACCCCGACGTGAACCCGACGGAGGTCCGCGACGAGAACGCGAATGACTTGTTGAGCGCCAGCCCGATGTCGAGGTCGTGGTGAACCGCCGAGCGCAGTCCCGCCTGGCTGCCCGAGCCCAGGCCGTAGCCCAGCCGAAGCGCGACCGCCGAGGTCAACCGCTGCGTAAACCGCGCGCCGCCCTGCTGCAGGCCGAAGTCGGGCCGATCGAAATAGTTCGTGTAATTCAAGGCGTAGCCGAACGTCAGCTCGCGGCTCTCGTTCCAGACGTACGTGCCGCCCCCGGCCGACCCCAACGTGATTTGTTTCGCACGGCCGACGCCATAGTCGACGCTGGCGGCGTCGAAAGAAACGTCCGGGCTGTCCTGCATCGGCGCGTGACCGAGGACGAGTTGATACGAAGGCGAATAGCTGGCCTCCTGCGAAAACCTGAACGTCATCCGCCGCGATGCCAGCAGGCTCGCACCGATGCCGCCACTGTGTTTCTGGGTGCCGATGCGATTCAGCGAGTGGTAATAGCGCATCGCCGACGATCCAGAGGCCGTGATGGTCACGCGCGGCCGGCGCCGGAGCAACGCCAGGTTCATCGTGCCGCCCTGGTGCGCCCGGCCCGTCATCAGCCCATCGTCTTGCAGCGCGCCGGTCGCGAATTGCGACGTGTCGTCCATTCCGCCGTACATCGACATGGCGAGCGTGAACTGATCGGTCCGCGCCTCATCACGCTGGCCCGGTCCGAACAAGGACTGGTACGGCCGCCGCGTCTGCGCCGACGCCGGCACTGGCGCGCAGGCGAGCACCATCGTCACGACGAAGAGTGCCCACGCGATGGAGGTAAGACGGCCCATCTGGTTAGCTCAAGGGACCAGGACGGTGTCGCCCGGCAGCAGTTCGATGTTCTGTTCGAGGTTCTTGCGGTTCAGCGCGTCCTGGTAGTTGAATTGGTGCACGACCTGGCGCCCGTCCTCAGTGCGCAACACCGAGATGTTTTTTCCCTTGGCGAATTCCTTCAGCCCGCCCGCCATGGAAATAAGCTGCAGCACCGTCGCCGAGTTGTTCAGCGGGTACGGACCGGGTTTCTCGACCTGGCCGGTGATGAAGACCCGCCGGCTGTTGATGGTCTTGACCATGATCGTGGGGTTCGGCTCCTCGATGTACTTGCGAGCCGCGGCGACGACACGATCGCGAAAATCGTCGGGCGTGAGGCCCGCCGCCTGCAGATCGTTCAGCAGGGGAAGGGCCACCTTGCCGTCGGGCCGCACCGTGACCTCGGCCGACATGTCTTTTTCGCGCCAGAACACGATCGAGAGCACGTCGTCGGCGCCGATGACGTACCCGCGCGGCACCGCCGGTGCCGGCGGCACGACCGGTACGACCGATACGACCGGGGCCGCGTCGCCCGCCGCCAGCGCGGGCTCTTGTGGCTTCAGTTGCCGTTCGGCGTCGACCCGAACCGCGAACACCAGGCCGAGAGCGCCGATCAGAATAACCTTGAGCGCGGATCTCATCGGAACTCCTTGTACGAGGGCTGGCAGTGGTGCTTCCGCAGGAAGTTCAGGAACTTCTTGTAGTCGCCCTGCTCCATGTTGAACATGCGCGCCACGATCTTGTAGCTGCCATTGGCGTCCTGCAGCCCGCGGCGCACGACATCGCGCACGCTGGTGCGGGTGATTTCGCGTTGCATATATAGCGGGTAGACGGCCGTCCAGAACGAGTGCTGCTCGGCGGTCATGCGCTGATACAAGTCGTCGGCGATGGTTCGGCGGCGTTCGCGGAACGGCGCGGCCTGCGACGGCTGGCTGTCGAGAATCTTGAGGGGCACGTCCTCCACGCCGATCACCTCGGTGCGGCAGCGGATCAGGGTGCGCTCGATGACGTTCTGCAGTTCGCGAACGTTGCCCGGCCAGTGATAGTCCATGAGCATCGCCATGGCCTGGGGCGAAATCGAGCGCGCGACGTGGGCGCCCGACTGCGACATGCGGGACAGGAACTGTTCGACCAGCACGGGCAGGTCGTCCTTCCGCTCGCGCAGCGGCGGCACGACCAGGTGAATGACGTTGAGGCGGTAGAACAGGTCCTCGCGAAACAGTCCCTTCGAGATCATGTCTGGCAGGTTGGCGTTGGTGGCGGCAATGGTCCGGACATCGACCCTGGTGCCGGATCGATGCGCCCCGACCTTCTGGATTTCTCCGGTTTCCAGGAAACGGAGGAGCAGTCCTTGCATGCGCAAGGTCATTTCCCCGATTTCGTCCATGAACACGGTGCCGTCATCGGCGATTTCGAGCTTGCCGGGCTTGTCGCGGAAGGCGCCGGTGAAGCTGCCGCGCACGTGTCCGAACAGCTCCGACTCGAGGAGCGTTTCGGGCAGGCCCGCGCAGTTCACTTCGACGAACGAGCGGTTCGCCCGCTTGCTCTGCGCCCACAACTGGCGCGCGACGACTTCCTTGCCAGCGCCACTCTCGCCGGTAATCAACACCTTCGCGTCGGTGACCGCGACGCGCTGGATCTCTTCTCTGAGTTCTTTAATCGCAGGGCTATTGCCAAGCAGCTGGGCAGTACCGTCGAATCGCATTCCGGCGCCTCGTCTGTAAAGTCGGTTTTTTTGGGACTGTTAAGCCCTCAACCAAGTACGCACACCTGATTGGAAGCTCGGCTACCCCTAGAGCAAAGATGTCGCCAAATAGGAGAACTTTTTCTGCTGCACAGCGTCCGAAACGCTAGAGCTGCACGAAATCAGCGTCTTTTTGCGCGAAAAAATATCGGCGGCACTTCCGCGGCGACAAGTGGTGGTCTATTTCGGCACAGCCGCAAACTCGCGCAGTCTGCGTTTTGGAGACAAAAGTCTGCCAAACGCCGACCCTCCACCTTCAATCAATCGCGCGAAATCAGACTTGAGAGGACTTGCGGGCGTGTTTCCCGACTCAACCGTGTACGGACAGACTTTTGCACAAGGGCCCATGTCAACTGAAAGTTTGGAGGGGTGTCAATGGGCCGGCGTGCTCTTTTCGTTGTAGTTGTGTCTCTGATCATCATCGGCGGCCGCGGACTTTCGGCCACTACGGGCCCGGTGGCTTTGGTCCACCTGACAGAAGGATGGGCGACATTCGGCCAGGCCGTTCCTGAGGGGATGGCACCGATGGGATCGGGATTGCAGATCGGCGGTCTGCCCACACAGACCGACGTGAAGAATCGATGGCCTGACGGTTCGATCCGCTTCGCCGTCGTCACGGCGAAAGTGCCAGTCGGTGGCGGCAGCTATCAGATCAACGCCGGCACGTTGACCACAGGCACCTTTGCCCCTGCTTCTCAAGCGGCAGTGGTATCGCTGAACATTAGTGGCTGCTTGCCTACGACCGGGCCTGCGTGTCCAGCCGGATTGCATACGGCCGCTCTGCCCGCGCCGGAATCCGCGAC
>JANOZI010000492.1:0-5955 GCA_031429375.1 Acidobacteriota bacterium
TCAAGACCGTGCTGTTGCGGAGAGGCCTCTAATGCAGACGGCCCTGCAGAGCGCCGTGGAAACGGCGCCCGTGGCGACGAACGCCGCGCAGGCCGGCACCGTAGCAACGGCCGCCGCACGGCCGGCTGCGGCGCAGCCGCCAGTGATCAACGCGATGACCGTTGACGTGGAGGACTACTTCCATGTCTCGGTGTTCGACGGCGTGGTGCCGCGACACTCATGGGACGGCCTCGAAAGCCGCGTGTGCGCGAACACCGAGCGCCTGCTCGGTATCTTCAACGAGACCGGCGTCAGCGCGACGTTCTTCGTACTGGGATGGGTGGCCGAACGGTTCCCCGGGCTGGTGAAAGCGATTGCCGCTGAGGGCCACGAAGTGGCGTCCCACGGGCATGGCCACCGGCTGGTGTACGACCTGACCCGTACCGCGTTTCGCGACGACGTCCGGCGGTCGAAGGATCTGCTGGAGTCGGCGACCGGCAAGCCGGTGTTTGGCTATCGCGCGCCGAGCTACTCCGTGACGTCGCGCTCGCTCTGGGCGCTCGACGTCCTGATCGAAGAGGGCTTTCGCTACGACGCGAGCATCTTCCCGATCTATCACGATCGCTACGGCATTCCGGGTTCGCCGCGGCATCCCTACCTGCTGCAACGCGAATACACGCTACTCGAGGCGCCCGGATCCACCGTAAGATTGGGCCCGTTCAACCTTCCGGTGGCCGGTGGCGGGTACTTCCGAATACTCCCCTACGCCTGGACCCGCTGGGGCATTCGGCGGCTCAATACCGTCGAGCGCGCGCCCGCGATTTTCTATTTGCATCCCTGGGAGATCGACCCCGATCAGCCGCGCCTGCCGGCATCGACCTTAGGACGATTCCGCCACTACCGGAATCTCTCCAAGACCGAGGGGCGGCTGCGCGCCCTCCTCGGCGACTTCCAGTTTTCGACGATGGTCACCGTCCTCGAGCACGCCGGTTACTCGTTCGGCGAACAAACCGCCGCGCCGTTGCCGTACGTGTGGTGAGCGGCGCGGCCGCTCGAGAGAGATCCCCCGAATCATGCCCGTCACCATTGACCGTTCCGAGATCGCCGGACTGCTGCGTCCAGAGCCGGTGCCGGCGGCGCGCCAGATCGAGATCACCACCAGCGCCTCGGCGGAGCTGTGGGACGCCTTCGTCCGCGCCCATGACGGCGCGACCGGCTATCACCTGTGGTGCTGGCGCCAGGTGTTCGAGAGAGCCTTTGGCCACGAGACGATCTACCTGGCGGCGCAGGAGGCCGGGAGAATTGTCGGCGTCCTGCCACTCGTGATCTTCCGCAGCCGGCTGTTCGGGCGCTTTGCCGTCTCGCTGCCGTTCATCGACGGCGGCGGCGTGTGTGCGTGCGACGAACACGCGGGCCGCGCCCTCGTCGAAGCGGCGGCGACCATCGCCGACGATCACCGGTTGTCGCATGTGGAGTTACGGCACGTCCGGCGGCAACGGCCCGACCTGCCCGTCAGGGAGCACAAGGTCGGCATGTCGCTGCAACTGATGCCCGACTCTGCACAGGCCTGGGCGCTGCTCGATCGAAAAGTCCGTAACCAGGTGCGGAAGGCCGAGAAAAACGGGCTGGTGGAGCGACGCGGCGGCGCCGAACTGCTCGACGGCTTTTACGACGTCTTCGCACACAACATGCGCGACCTCGGAACCCCGGTCTACTCTCGGGCGTTCTTCGAGCACGTCCTCGCCGCCATGCCCGACTCGTCCACGGTGTTCGTCGTCGAGCACGGTAACAGGGTCGTCGCGGCCGCGATCGGGCTGGTCTACCAGCGGACGCTGTCGGTGCCGTGGGCATCATCGCTGCGCGAGTATCGCGCTCAGTGCCCGAACAACCTCCTCTATTGGCGCATGATCGAGCACGCGGTCGCTGCGGGAATGACCACGTTCGACTTCGGCCGCTCGACGCCCGGCGAGGGCACGTTTCAGTTCAAGGAACAATGGGGCGCCCGGCCGTCGCCTCTGCACTGGGAATATGTCCTGGGCCGCGGAGCCGCGCTCCCCGACCTCACCACCAAGAATCCCCGCTTCCAAGCGGCGATCGCCGTCTGGAAACGGTTACCGGTTCCGGTGACCCGATGGCTTGGGCCGCGGATCGTGCGTTCCATACCATGACCGCCGGGGTGGCACGCGTCTACGCGTGCGCGGCGGCGGCCTTTGTGGCCTTCGCCGTGTGGGGCAGCCTGTTGCCGTTCCACTTCCGGCCGGAGTCGCTCGCGGAGGCGGCCCGCCTGCTCTGGGTCGCGGAGCCAATCGATCCGGCACGGTTCTCACTCACCGACGCCGTCTCGAACTTTCTGCTGTTCGTTCCGATCGGACTGTTCGTGGCCGCGGCTGTCGAGCGGGTCTGGCCGTCGCGCGGCCGCACGCTCATCGTGCTCGCGGCGGGAACATTGCTCAGCGCGGCCCTTGAATTCGGACAGGCATTTGTCGTCTGGCGCACGCCCTCGAACCTGGACGTCCTGGCCGAGACCGCCGGCATGGCCGCCGGTATGGCCCTGCGTCACATCGCCGCCCTGGAGCTCGATGCGGCGATCGCCGCAGCACTCGCCGCATGGCGGCGGGCCACGCGCGCTGAGCGGGTGCTGTTGCTGTACGCAGTGACCTTCGCGATTGCATGGCTGCTGCCGTTCGACTTCACGCTGCGGCCCGACGAGATTGCCGACAAGTACGAACACAAGCGGCTGCTCTTTCCCTTCACACCGTCACCAGACGCCCTGACGCCGACGAAGCTGGGCTTCGCAGGTCTTGCGGCCGTTCCGCTCGCGTGGGCATGCGCAGTGTGCGGGTGTCCACCTGCGACGCGCCGATCGACCCTGCGGGCTGTCCTAATCACGCTCGCACTGCTGGTGGTTTTGACACTCGCACAAGTCACGGTGTTCTCACGAACGACCGACCTGACGGTCCTCGTCGCGATGATGCCCGGAGTCATTCTCGGGGCGGCCGCGGCCCGGCTGTCGCCCAGACCAGTCGTCTTGACGCTTGGGGTCGGGTCGGCCGGCAAGCTGCTGACCATCGTGCTCTGGTTCATGGCTGTTATCAGTACCGAGTTGTGGCCCTTTCGGTTTGACGCCGATGCCGATCGAACATGGCGTCAGATCTTCACCTGGGCCTACGCACCGTTTCGTCCGCCGGCGACCGCCTTTGATGTCCTGCCTGGTGCCTGTCTCGCCATTGCGGCCGGCATGATCACCAGGCCACGGTTACGCCCGGAGTATCTCCGTCTGCAGCTCCTGCTGTCGGCCGGGCTCGCCGGCATGTTCTTCTTGTGGCTCGAGGCGGGCCGCCTCCTGCTGCCGGGCGAAGAGCCGACGCTCGTTTCGGTTGTCATCAAAACGGCGGCGTTCCTCTACGGACTGACGCTCGCGCCTGCGTGGCCGCGCCGCCCGCTGCTTTCGCAGCGCGAAGGAACATGAGCGTGGCTTCGACTCCCCTCATCATCACGACGGCGGCGGGACCGGAGCGGCTCCTGCAATGCGAGCCGGTCACGGTAGGTGTGCCCTTGCCGGCGGGCCTCATCGACAACCCTGCTTACGTGGCGCTCGCCGACGATCAGGGACGTCCGGTGCCGCTGCAAGCGCGGGCGACCGATCATTGGCCCGACGGAAGCATCCGCTGGCTGCTGCTGGACTTTCAGATTACCGGCGCCGTCGTGCCGCAACGCCGATACCTGTTGCGCTTCGGCGAGACGCCTGCGCCGATGCGGTCGCCTCAGCTGACCGTGGACGAGGCGGCGCGTCAGATCGCGATCGATACCGGCGCGGCGCAGTTCGTGGTCCGCACCGGCTCGGCATTCCCGTTCGCGAGCATCAGATCGGGCGGGCACCAGGTCGTCGATGCGTCGACCAGCGCGCTCGTGGTGACGACACCCGAAGGCGAACTGCTCGAAACGAAGTTCATGCGCGTCGCAGTCGAGGAACGCGGCCACCTCCGCACCACGATTCGCGTCGAGGGAGCCATCGGGCCGTCGCGGCGCCCGCAACTTCTGATGGTCGGCCGGCTGCAGTTCGTCGCCGGGTCGTCGGCAGTGCGGGTGGCCCTGACCGTGCGCAACCCCCGGCGCTCGCGGCATCAAGGCGGCATCTGGGAGCTGGGCGACCCTGGCTCGATCTATCTGCGTGACATGTCGTTGCGACTGGCGTTCCCCGGCGCGATCACCCGCATCGAAGGCGCGGCCGAAGCCGGCGTCCCGCTTTCGCCGATCGCGCTTCCGGCGGAGATTTACCAGGTCTCCAGTGGCGGAACCAACTGGCGGAGCGCCGCTCACGTGGATCGCCACGGCGAAATCCCGTGCACGTTCTGCGGCTACCGCATGGAATCCGGCGGCGGCCGCGTCGACGGGCGGCGGGCGACGCCCGTGATGATCGCCCGGCATTCGCAGGGGCGGGTCGGGTTCGCGATGGAGCACTTCTGGCAGAACTGGCCGAAGGCGATGTCCGCGGAACCGAACGCCTTGCTGCTCCGCCTGTTCCCCGGACAGTGCGCCAACGAGCACGAGCTGCAAGGCGGCGAACAGAAGACCCACCGCTTCACGTTGATGTTCGGCGATGAGCCGTCAGCGCTGGACGCGCAATTCTGGAGCCGGGAACCCGCGGCGGTGCGCGCCACACCGGCGTGGTATTGCGGCAGCGGCGCCGTTGCGAATCTCACGCCGGCCGGTGCGGATCCGTACCAACAATTGGTGGACGCGGCCATCGAGGGATCGGACTCCTTCGAGCGCAAACGAGAGAGCGCCGACGAATACGGCTGGCGTCATTTCGGCGACATTCACGCCGACCACGAAAACGCGTTCAGCGGTCTCAGCGAGCCGGTGGTCTCTCACTACAACAATCAGTACGACGCGGTGGCCGGTTTCGCCTACCAGTTCATGCGATCGGGACAGCCGCGATGGCATCAGTTCATGAGCGAGCTGGCCTGCCACGTCACCGACATCGACATCTACCATACCGACGGCGACAAGAGCGCGTATAACCACGGACTGTTCTGGCACACCGCGCACTACGTCACCGCCGGCCGCTCGAGCCATCGCTCGTTTCCGCGCGACCCGAAGGTGAGCGGCGGAGGCCCATCGAACGAGCATAACTACACGCTCGGACTGCGGCTGAACTGGTTGCTGACCGGCGACCCCCAATCGCGCGAGGCCGCGATCGAGCTGGCCGCCTGGGTCATCGCGATGGACGACGGCAAGAAGACGATGTTTCGGTGGCTGAGCGCGTCGCACACCGGGCTCGCGAGCCAGACTTATTCGCCCAGCTACCATGGACCAGGCCGCGGCGCCGGCCATTCGATCCTCGCGCTGCTCGACGGGCATCGACTCACCCGGGACCAGGCCTTCCTGGACAAGGCGGATCAGCTCATTCGGCGGTGCATCCACCCCGCTGACGACATTGCTGCGCTGAACCTGCTCGATGCCGAGCGGCGTTGGTCATACACCGTGTTCCTGCAGGCACTGGGCAGGTCTCTCGACTACCGCGTGGAACTGGGCCGGCTCGATCGCGAGTATGCGTACGCGCGCGCCGCTTTGCTTCACTACGCGCGGTGGATGGTGGAACACGAGTATCCCTATCTGGATCGACCCGAGATCCTCGAATATCCCACCGAGACGTGGGCGGCGCAGGACCTTCGGAAGTGCGACGTCTTTCTGTTCGCCGCGGGGCATTCCTCCGGGGCGCAGCGCGAGCAATTCATCAAGCGGGCCAGCTTCTTCTTCGACTACTCGGTCGCCACGCTCCAGCAATCAAAGACCCGGACGCTGGCGCGCCCACTGGTGCTGTTGCTCACGAACGGATTCCAGCACCTGGCTCCTCAAGCCGTTGCCCCGCGCCCGCTCCCGCGGTCGACCAGCGACGACTTCGGGCAGCCCACGCCGTTCGTGCCGCAGAAGGCTCTCGTCAAGCGACGTCTCACGGCGTCGGCCGGTGTG
>JANOZI010000493.1:0-3212 GCA_031429375.1 Acidobacteriota bacterium
CGTCATGTCCGGAGTCCTGTTCGGTCTCGCGCCGGCGCTGCAGATCTCCAGGACCGACGTCACCGGGGGATTGAAGGAAACAGGGCGCCAGGCGACAGGTGGGAGTCGTACCCGGCTCCTGACGCACGCACTCGTCGTCGCGGAGATCAGCCTGACGTTGGTCCTGATGGTGGGCGCGGGTCTCCTGGTTCGGAGTTTGTTCAGCTTGCAGACGGTGGACGTCGGATTTCGAACCGCCAATTGGCTCACCATGACCGTGCCGCTCGACGAGCGGAAGTACTGGGAGCACGCCGATCTCGTGGCATTCACGGATCGGCTCACCGAACGTCTCGCCGCGCTGCCAGATCTCGAGTCGTTCACGATCGCATCAGTCCTGCCTGCGAGTGGCGCGGCGCAGATGTATCTGCACCTGCCCGACCGCGGGATTGCCAATGCCGAGGGCACGCCGCCACGCATCGCAATGACGGTCGTCGCGGCCGGATACTTTGCAGCGCTTGGACTGACGATGCCGCGTGGCCGGGAGTTCACGTCTGCAGACGGCGACCCCGGAGCCGAAGCCGTGATCGTGAATCAGCGATTTGCCGCGCAGTACTGGCCCGGCGAGGATCCCGTTGGAAAAAAGATTCGGCTCTCGTGGGGTCCGTTGCAGCAAAGCCCCTGGAACACGGTGGTGGGCGTCGCTCCGACCATTCGTCAAACGAGTCTTCGTCCTGAGGTGGACGCCCTGGTCTACCTGCCGTTGCACCAGGCCCCGCCGTTCTGGTTCAGCATCCTGGCTCGCGTCCGTTCCTCTGCGTCGGCAGCGAACGTGCTGCGAGAGGAAGTGCGCAAGCTGGATCCCGACCTTCCGCTGATCAGAATGTGGACCCTCGATGAATACCTCGGCAGGTTGAGTGGCGAGACGAGAATCCTCAGCACGCTGTTTTCCGTGTTTGCGCTGATCGGTCTCCTGCTGTCTGCTGTCGGCATCTACGCCGTCACGGCTTACGCGACCAGTCAGCGGACGCAGGAAATCGGCATCCGAATCGCGCTGGGGGCAGGCACTCGTGACGTCGTCTGGCTGGTGATCGGGTCCGCTCTGAGGCAGCTCGCGCTGGCGTTGCCGATCGGAATGGCCTTCGCGATCGGCGTGAGCCGGCTTCTCGCCAGTGTGCTCTTTGAAGTCACGCCGCTGGACCTCGTGACATTCGTGTCGATTCCGGTCATGCTCTCGGCGATTGTGCTCGCCGCGTGCCTGGTTCCAGCGCGTCGCGCCGCGCGCCTGAGCCCGGTTGACGCGCTGCGCACGGAGTGACCCATCCGCTCGTGTACAGCAGGGGCACAGAAAACCAAGTGTTGACCGAACCCGAGTGGAAGATGCCGTCAGGCTGTTTTCTTCATCGGCCGGATCTTGGGTGCGCCGCGCCGCTCGCGCTGGCGCTCCGCGTGCCAGAGGTCATAGCGCTGCTGCAGGTTCATCCAGAACATCGACGACGTCCCGGTGAGCGCCGCAAGGTCCACGGCATTCTCAGCCATCACCCCGCGCTTCTGATTGATCAGCCGTTTCAGGCGAACAAACGACCAGCCGAGTCGCTCCGCCGCTTCCGTCTGCGAGACAGGAGGCTCATAGGCCTTCAAGAATTCCTCGAGCAGAATCTCTCCCGGATGAAATTGGGGTGCGTGAGACGTGTGTGTTTGGTTACCCGCGTTGCCTCGACGACGCTGAGTTCACTCAAATAACCCGGCTCCGCTCGAAATTCGCCAACGAATGCTCCCGCTGGCGTCCTGCTTGAGTATGATCATATCTTAAGTCATACTACTTGACATGCCTGCCATGGAACGCGTCACCGTCACTCTGCCGGCCGACCTCGTGGAGAAGATCGATCAACTCGAACGGAACCGTAGCCGGTTCATCGCCGAAGCCGTCGAGCACGAATTGACTCTGCGCCGCCGGGATGCCCTTCTGCAGTCAGTCCAGAATCCTCACGCCGAGACGACTGACCTCGTCGACATCGGCGTGACTGACTGGATTTCCGATCTACCCAGCGACGAAACACTCGTTGACACCAGCGGTGGAACGCCGGTTCGTTGGGTCGAGGGGCAAGGCTGGATCAAGGAATCGGCGTGACGCTCGATCGAGGAACGGTCGTACTGGTTGAACTCGATCCGACGGTTGGTCACGAGCAGCGTGGCGTTCGACCTTGTATAACCGTCAGCGATCCGGCAGTGAATGCCGATCAAAGATTCCCGCTCATTGCCGTGGTTCCAGTCACCGGCACGGCAGGTAATGGTGCGCTTTACCCAGGGCTGTCGCCGGGTTCCAGCGGCCTGACGAAGGCATCTCACGCACTCATCGATCACTTGCGCTCGATCGACAAGCGACGCGTTCGCAGAATCTTCGGGCAGGTGTCGTCGAAGGAGCTCGCGAGCATCGATCAGGGGCTTGATTTGTTTCTCGGTCTCGGCCTTTATCGTTAAGAAAAAAAACGACCCCGTGCTGCCGTACTTCGGCGGCCGACGCCTGGCGACGATCCAGACGACGGACATCAACACGTTCGTCCTGAAACGCAGGGCCGACGTGATCGCGTTCGGCGAGGGCGAACAGCGTCAGGAACGCAAGGTCTCGAACGGTGAGATCAACCGCGAGCTGACGACGGTGAAGCGCATCTTCAACCTGGCGCGACAGAACGGCAAGCTGACGCACGTGCCGCACATTGCGATGCTTAAAGAACGGAACGTGCGAACAGGCTTCTTCGAACGCGAGCAGGCGTGTACGAAGGCGGGCTGTCCAGGTCGCATTCCGCACGACCTGCGCCGCACCGCCGTGCGGAATCTGGTCCGCGCCGGCATTCCCGAGCGCGTGGCGATGCAGATGACCGGGCACAATTTGGGCACAGTAGACGCCGATCGCGGTTCCCGCCGAAGGGCGAGTCTCTGATTTCCTAGGTGTGCTTAGCGAGACATAGGTTACACCGTATTCCGGAGACATAGGTGACACTCGCCCCTTCATGAGGAGGGGGCAATGCCGTGGAAGGAGTGTCACGTCATGGATGAACGTCTTCGATTTGTCGCCCGCCTACTCGATGGCGAGAAGATGGCGGCGGTCTGTGCCGACTTCGGCATCTCGCGCAAGACCGGCTACAAGATTTACGACCGCTACAAAGATGCCGGTGTGCACGGGCTGACCGACCGCACCCGACGGCCGCACCGCCACGCGAATCAGCTGCCGATGG
>JANOZI010000494.1:0-3966 GCA_031429375.1 Acidobacteriota bacterium
GCGACCCAGCGCGCCGACGTCGATGCTGAAGGTGCCCTCCACCTCGTACGGCACTTGTTGACTCGCGACCGCTCGTCGCAACACGTCGCCGAGGCGAGGCAGGTCGGCGAAGTCGATCGATAGATCGAGCGGCACATCCGAGTCGGCGCCCGCCGCGAGCGGCAGCCCCAGCGGAAAATCACCGGTCGCCGCGCGCGTGCTGTCGAGCGATACTTCGGCGCGTAGCGTGCTGAGCGTGATCCCAATCGGGTTGGGATTGCTGATGCGCGTCCGCAGCCGCAGCGCCGCGCCGCCGAGCGGCTGCCGCGTGCTCGGCCCCGCCAGGCGAATGGTGCTCTGCCGGCCGGGCACTTCCGAGAAGCGCAACGGCTGAATCACGCGCGCGAGCTCGCCCAGCGACGCGCACGACGAAGAGAGCAATCCCACGGCCACGACGACCGCAAGCCACCTGACGATGCCGGGTTCAACCCTCATAACCAGAGAGAGGTTGCAAATATGACGCCACTGACCGCGTTTGCCCTCGCCGAGTACTGGCTCGCGGCCCGCCCCGGCACGGCGGCCCGAAACCCGGGGGGCCATTCCACCGTAGAAATGAGCACGGAACCGGCTACAATTCGGGCGGCTCCCCTTGGCGGGTTCGATGACACGCCTTACAATTCGAGGTCAGACGATGCGACGAACGATGCTCTTTTCAGGCGCGCTGCTGGCAGTGCTCGTCCTTACTGCCCCCCAGCCGCTCGCCGGCTCGGGCGGCCAGGCGGTTGCCACCGCGCCCAAGACCGCCGCCGAGTGCTCGCTCAACTGGCTGGGCCACGAGGCCGAGATCGAAACATTTCTCGCCGAGGCCAAGATCCTGAAGATGGACGCCGTCCCGATTGGCGTCACCAAGCCTCAGCGGGCCACGCTCGAGCCCGGCGGGCCGGTGGGGCGATTTGCGTGGAAGGCGCTCCGGCCCGGTTACAGCAAGGGCTTCATGGAAAGCTACAAGTCCGAGATCGCCGCCTACAAGATGGACCGCATGCTCGAGCTCAACATGGTGCCGCCGATCGTCGAGCGTAAGATCGACGGCCAGAGCGGCGCGGCGGTGATGTGGATCGAAAACACCAAGCCGTGGAGCGTCGAGAAGCCGCCGCAGGGCCCCGAGCCGAAGTGGAGCATCCAGCTGACAAAGATGAAGATGCTCGACCTGCTGATCGCCAACATCGACCGCAACCAGGGCAACCTGATCTACGACAACGACTGGCACCTGTTCCTGATCGATCACTCGCGCGCGTTCATCAGCAAGAAAGACCTCAAGGGCATCGCGCCGCTCGGCCGGGTCGACCGCGCGCTATGGAACAAGATGCAGGCGCTGACGCTCGAGAGCCTCGAGGCGGGCCTGGGCGAGTGGGTCAGCACCAACGACAAGAAGGCGATCCTGATCCGGCGCGACAAGATGGCGGAAGTGATCAAGGACCTGATCGCCAAGCGCGGCGAAGCATCAGTGTTTTACGACTAACGCACGATAGGATTAAGGGCATGCGTCAGTTTGCCCTGCTCCTTTGCCTCGCGCAGCTCGCTGCCCCCGCGCAGCCGCTCACCGCCCAAACCGCTGAGCGCCTCGTCGCCATCGGCGACATCCACGGCGCCATCGACGAGTTCAAGCGCATCCTCAAGGTGGCCGGCCTTGCCGACGACACCGGCCGCTGGACCGGGGGCAAGACCGCGCTCCTTCAAACCGGCGACTACACGGATCGCGGCACCGGCACGCGCGCCGTGCTGGATTTGCTGATGGCGCTCGAGCCGCAGGCCAAGAGCGCGGGCGGGCGCGCGTTCGCCTTGCTCGGCAATCACGAAGTGATGAACCTGATCGGCGACACCCGCGACGTCACCCCCGAGATCTTCGCGACGTTCGCTGATGCGAAGTCGGCGGCGCGCCAGAAGCAGGCGTGGGAGCAGTACGCCAAGCTGGGCCCCGCGAAAACGGCGCAGGGCGAGCCGGTGCCGGCGGTCTACCAGCAGACGGCAGAGGCGTGGCTGGCCGCCCACCCGCCGGGCTACGTCGAGTACCGCGACGCCTTCGGCCCGCGCGGCAAGTACGGCGCCTGGCTTCGGAGCAAGCCGATCGCCACCGAGTACGGCGGCTCGATCTTCATGCACGCCGGCATCGCGCCGGACGGCGCGCCCGAAAAGATCGAAGAGCTGAACGTGCGCGTGCGCGACGAGGTCGCGCGGCTCGATCGCTTCGTGAAACGCCTCGTCGATGCGAAGCTGGCGCTGCCCTTCTTCACGCTGCAGGAGATCCTCGCAGTGGCGGTGAATGAAATTACGGTAGCCAACGCCGTGCTTGCCGCGGCGAAAGAGAGCGGCGAACCGGTGGACGGCTCGAAGCTGAACCTGCCACTGCTGAAAGAAGCGCAGGACGTCCTGACGATCGATCAGTGGGTGGTGATCAATCCCGAAGGCGCGTTGTGGTACCGCGGCCTGTCGACGCTGCCGGACGACCCGGCCGGCGGGCCGTTTGCCGCGCTGCTGCAGCGCTACGGCGCGAAGCGGTTCGTCACCGGGCACACGCCGCAGCAGGACCGCAGCATCACCGTCCGCTACGGCGGCCGCGCAGTGCTGATCGACACCGGCATGTTGACGAGCTACTACAAGGGCCGCGCGTCGGCGCTGGAAATTGTTGGCGACAAATTGACCGCGATCTACGAGGACGGGCGGGTGCCGTTGGAGGCAGGCGGGACTAAAGTCCCGCCTCTACAATTGGCCGGCCGCCGGAACAACTGATCCGGCTTCTGCATGAACATCCACTTCGAGTGCCTCAACCGTCTTACTGGTGACGAGGAGGTATTCGAGGTGAGAGCCATATCCGCGAGAACAGCAGCCGCCGGACTGGTGGGCGGCTTCATCGGCAACGGCGTCCTGGGCGTGCTGTTTTCGAGCCCGCCGGTCCAACGCGTGTTGTACGACCCGGTGCTCCAGAGCCAGTTGTTCCGCGAGGTGACGCCGCTCAGGAATATTCCCGTATCCGTGGCCGGGCTCGTGATGCTCAGCGTGATCCACGCGTGGTTGTTCGCCATCATCGAACCGTCGATTCCCGGCCGGCAGTGGATCGGCAAAGGCGCGTTCCTCGGCCTGGTGATCTGGCTGGTGTACTGGGTCTTCCAGGAATGGTTCATCTACCACGCGTTGCTCGGTGAGCCGATCCTCCTCAACCTGCTCGAGCTCACGCTGCTCTTGCTCGGCTCCCTGACTGAAGGGCTCGTGATTTCGTTCATCATGTTGCGTGGCTACGCGAGAACGCCGGCCGCCGAAGAAGTCATACTGGCCGAGCGCCGGACGGCAGGATCACCGTCATGACCCCTGGGCCAACCACGACCGACGTTTCGCTGTTCGAGATTCATCGCCGGGAGTTGTGGGCCTACGTCCAGCGGCTGGTGGTGCGGCCTGAAATCGCCGACGAGATCGTGCAACAGGTGGCGGTGAGAATCCTGGAGGCAGGCAGCGTCCCGCCCGAGCCCGCCTTGCGCGCCTGGCTGTTCCGGGTCGCCACCAACCTTGCGATCGATCACCGGCGGCGCCACAGCACGTGGCGCGAAGCGATTCTCGACGAGACTAAAGCCGAGGCGGGACGGAACGAAGCGTTCGTCGCCGAATCGCGCGCGTTCCAGGGCTCGCCGGAAGCCGTGGCCATCGCGCACGAGCACCTCACGGTGTGTTTTTCCTGCACGCTGCGCAATCTCCCGGCCCATCACGCCGTCGCCCTGCTGCTGCGGGAGGTGCATGGCTTTACCGTGGACGAAGTGGCCGGCCTGACCGAATCCACCAACGGGCAAGTGAAGAACTGGATCCAGGCCGCTCGGGCGGCCTTACACGCCAAGTATCAGGACACCTGTGCCCTGATCGCAAAGGAGGGAGTGTGCCATCAGTGCGTCGAGCTCAGCCAGTTCTTCAATGGCCGTCCCACCGATCCGCTGGACGGCACGC
>JANOZI010000495.1:0-2324 GCA_031429375.1 Acidobacteriota bacterium
CCGCTGACGACAGCGCCGAGTAGGGCGGCGATCGCCAGCGATCCTGAGCGGCGAGGTTGAGGAGTTGCAATGAAATCGTCAGTCATAATCGGTCACCTGAATCACGGCTGCACCGAGAGCCTGCCAACGGCGGCGGCGACCTCGAAGTCGCTGATGCGACGGTCGAACAGAGCCCGGTTGTAAATACGAAGGGTTTCGCGGAAGGCGCGTTGCGCGTCCAGATAGTCGATCAGACCGGCTTCGCCGACCTGATACGCCGCCATCACGGCATCGCGGGCTTCGCGGGCGGCGGTGAGCGTGTCCTGCTCGATATACCGGACGCGCGCCTGGTTGACTTCAATGGCATTGATCGCCTGCTGCACGTCGAGGCGGACCGTTGCTTCAGCGGCAGCCGAGAGATTCGCGGCGCGCCGCCGTTCCGCCTCGGCGCGGGCGATGCCGCCGGGGTTGCGATTGAACAGCGGGACGGGGACGGTGACGCCGAACACGACACCATTCGACGTGAGTGTTCTCTTGTAGCCACCGCCGACGGTGATGTTCGGGGTCCTCAGCGCACGTTGCAGCTGGGTTTCGCTGTCGGCGCGCTGTTCCTCGCCGACAGCGATGAGGTCGGGGCGGGCGGCGAGCGCCTGGCGCTCGAGCGCCACGCGATCCAAGGTTGCCCCCGAAATCAAGCTACTGACACTGGCCAGTGACGCCGGCACTTCGGTCAATGCTCCACTGACGTCAAAGGCTCGGCTGAAATCGGCAAAACCCAACAGCGCCAACAAGGCGGCCTTCGCGTTCTTGAATGCGAGTTCGGTCGAAAACTGATCATCAACGAAACGGAGGCGTTCGACCTGCAGGCGTCTCCACTCGCCACCAGCGATTTCCCCTTGATCCAAGCGCGCCTTGGTAATACCCAGCATCCGGTCGATGTCTTCGAGAGCGGCGCGCGCGACTTCGCGATCCGCCTTCGCCAGAACGATCTGGAGATAGGCGCGCTGCACCGCCAGTTCGAGGCGCCGGCGCTGGTCAGCCAGGAGACTACGTGCGACCTCGATAGAGGCCGCGGTGGTTTCAGAACGCAGCCGTCTCCGACCTGCGGTTTCGAATTCCTGATCGACCCGAACGGTCAATTCCTGTCCGTCGATGAAGGAGGGGCGCGGGCCGGAGAAGAGCGGATAGCCTTCGGACCCGCTGGTGACTGCTGGATTGAGGCGCCGAGTGGCCTGAAGCCGATCGGCCTCGGCCATCTCGACCTCGTTGACTGCGGCGGCCAGCGCAGGATTGCGGCTCCTCGCCAGTTGGAGAGCATCCGGCAGAGTCAAAGTCGCGGGCAAGTCCTGCGCCCAGACGCGAGGCGCCACAGCCAGGGCGATTACCGTCAGGGAAAGAACACGCGTACCTACCATCTCAACACCAATCAGAAACCGAGGCGCTGCCGAGCGAGCGCCGTGGCCGAACGCAATCAGCCACACGAGGCAGCAAATTCAGACCATACGTACGACTGCCTTCGGCGCGGCCGAAGGGCGTGCGAATGTCTGCGGGCTAGCGGTTAGCTGAGGAGACGAGGGGGGTGGTAAAGAGGAAAGCTAGTCCAACGCGGATTCTGGACAAGGTCAGCGCGTGCCTCGCGGTCCGAAGACAGGAAAGCCGTCACCTGAATCACCGGCGTGAAATTCACGTGATGTGAACAACAGAAACAATCTTCTGCCGAAGCAGGAGGAACCACTGGGGGCGCCCCGTCAGAAGCGAGGGCCACCTCTGCGGCCACGAACGGCAACTCATCGAGGCCGCACAACGCGGGGTTGAGCACGTCGAGCGCGGTCCAGCTCAAAAGCACAAGGACGACAGTCCTGCCGACTCGACGAATCATCGAAAACGCCACGTCTCGGGAGGGTAACACATTTCGACTCGACGACTTACAGTCCGGGTACGGGCTTGGCTCAGTTCGCGGTCTTCTTCAATTTCACCTTCTTGGCTTCCACCAATCCCCGTTCGTTCTCCACCCCATCCACTTCAGCCAACACGCCGGCCATGATGTCGGACGGCAGGCCCCGGGAACCGTCGAGCGACACCTCGGTGCCGGGGACAATCATGAAGGAGGTGATGCCACCGTCCTTGTCCTTGACCGTGAAACGCGGGCCTTGCACTTTGGCGATCACGCCTTCAACGTGGTACTCGTGCCCGGGATGCGCCGCAAGCAAGGCGCCCGACACGAGCAGCGCGAGCCCGAACGCGATGGTCCGCATGCGCATCTGTTTCATAGACCCTCTTCTCAGGTGATTATCAGCACAGTGATCTCCGCGGTCAACAGCGGCCCACCGTGGAATGGCTGTTGC
>JANOZI010000496.1:0-3014 GCA_031429375.1 Acidobacteriota bacterium
GAGTTAAGAATGCGGATCGGAATTGCGGTCAAGCCGGGGCTGGTCGACGCCGCCGAAACACTGGCAGGCATCGAGCAGTGGCTGGCCACGCACCAGGTGGACTCCTCGTGGGAGCCGGGGGCGATCGCGCTGCTGCCGCCAGGCGAGCGGCGGGTCGCCGAACGCGCCGATCTGCCGCGCGACGCCGACCTCATACTGGTGCTCGGCGGCGACGGCACGCTGCTGGCCCTCGCCAAGGCGATCGCCGAAACCACTCGCGACATTCCGATCCTGGCGGTCAACTTCGGGTCGCTCGGGTTTCTCACCGAGATCACGCGGCCGGAGATTTACGCCTCGCTCGACGCGGTGCTGGCCGGCACGGCGGAGCATGACCAGCGCATGATGATGCGGGCGACCGCCACTCGCGCCGGCGCGCCGCCATCGGCGCACTGGGCGCTGAACGACATTGTGTTCACCCGCACGGCGCTGTCGCGCATGATCGATCTGGCGGTGTGGGTCGGCGAACAGTTCGTCGCGTCGGTCAAGGCCGACGGCTTGATCGTCGCCAGCCCGACCGGATCAACCGCCTACAATCTCGCGGCCGGCGGCCCCATCGTGCATCCCGCCATGGACGCACTCGTCCTGACACCCATCGCGCCGCATACGCTGACGAACCGGCCGATCGTGATTCCCGCCGAGCGCGACGTGCGGGTCAGGTCAACCGGCGCCAACGCCGGCAACATCTACGTGACCTTCGACGGCCAGTCCGGGTTTGAAATGCAGGAGGGCGACGAAATCGCGATTGCCCGCGCCCCACGGCCGCTGCGCCTCGTCCGCTCGTCCTCACGAAGCTATTTCGAGGTGCTCCGCCAGAAGCTGAAGTGGAATGAACGCTAACGCTGGCGCTGCTTCCTGAAATACTCAACCTGCCAGGTGAAGACGTTCTGGTTGTGTTCCGCGAGCGTCGCCGCGAACGCGTGAGTGCCGTCATTCTTGCTGACGAAATACACGTAATCCACCGGGGCCGGATGCAGTGCGGCCTGTAACGACGCGCGCCCGGGCGAGGCGATCGGCCCGGGCGGAAGCCCCGCATAGCGATAGGTGTTGTAAGGCGAATCGAACTGCAGATCCTCGCGCGTCAGGTTGCCGTCGTACCTCCTCGCCTTCTGCAGCGCGTAGATCACCGTCGGGTCGGCCTGCATGCCCATGCCGATCTTCATGCGGTTGCGATACACCGCCGCGACCAGCGGCCGCTCGTCGGGAGCGGCCGTCTCCTTCTCGACGAGCGAGGCGAGCGTGACCGCCTGCCGCACCGTGAGCCCTTCGGCCGCCGCGGCGGTACGCAGGTCCGCATCGAACGCGGTCTTGAATGCGGTCACCATCTGGCCGACGACGTCGCGCGCCGACGTGCCGCGCGGCAGGGCGTAGGTCTCCGGAAACAAATAGCCTTCGAGATCGCGCGCGGCCGGATCCAGATCGCGGATCGCGGACGGTTCGGCAGCCGCGGTGATGAAATCGCCCGCCACGCCAAAGCCCTTTTGCTCGAAGACGACCGCCATCTCGGCGATCGTGAGGCCTTCGCGGAAGGTCAACAGCCGCCGGTAGACGTCGCCACGCCTGATCTTGTCGATCACGTCGAGCGCGTCGATCGGCGCGTCGAAGCGGTACTCCCCGGCCTTGAGCTCGCGCGCGCGCCCGCTGATCAGGACCGCGGCGCTAACCGTCCAGGGGTCGCGAACGACGCCGGCGTCGGCCAGACGCTGGCCGATGCCGATCGGCCCGGTGCCGGGCGGAATGTCGACGAATTGCTCGGCGGCCGTGAATCCCTTGAACGGCTCATTCACCCGCGAATAGATCCACCACCCGGCTGCGCCGGCGACGGCAATCACCAGGAGCAACAGCAGCGCCAGTCGTTTCAGCCATCGCACCATTCGACTCGGATGGCTCGTCATGCCGAGCCATCCTCGCTCATGGCAGGTCGACGGCTATCCAAATAGTCCTGCAAGATGACAGCAGCCGCGGCCGCGTCGAGCTTCTGTTTTCGCTTTCGCCAGTCGGGCTCGCGGATCGCGAGCCGCGCCTCGGCTTCGTGGCTCGACAATCGTTCGTCCTGCAGGATCACCGGCACCGGCACCTGGACTTCGAGCGCGCGCGCGAAGGATTCGACGATCGGGGTTTGATCGTTCGCGGTGCCGTCGAGGCGCCGCGGCCAGCCCACCACCACCGCCTCGAGCCCATCGTCATCCTTGGCGAGCGCCGCAATCTCCGCCACCAGAAGGCGCATGGTTGCCGCCTCGGACGGCGGCTTCTGCAATAACCGCCACGGCGAGGCCAGCGTAGCGGTCGCGTCGCTCAGCGCCAGGCCGATGCGCCGGGCGCCGTAGTCGATCCCAAGCACTCGCACAGAGGCCAGTATAATTCGCGAAGCGTGAGCAAGCCGGCCGCGGCCATCCTGTTCGTGATCGCCCTGCTCGGCGTGGGTCTGCCTCGCGGCGGCCACTCGCCCGCCGCGACGCTCGCCGCGCAAGCACCCGATCAGAACGCGAAGGTGCTCGCCGCACGCGCGGCGGCGCGTATTCGCGCGCTGCAGCTCGAGGCCGATCGGCTCGCCGCCGAGGCGCGGTCGGTGTTCGGCGATCTGCGCAAGCTCGAGATCGATCGCGCCATCAAACGCGAAGCGCTGGCGCGGATCGAAGCGGAGCTGGCGGAGACGACCCAGGCCGGCGAAGCGGCCGCCGCACACATCAAGGCGCTCGAGGCGGCACGCGTGGCGCAGGCGCCCGGCCTGGCCAGCCGGCTCGTGGAGATCTCCAAGCGCGGCCGCGGCGGCTATCTGCAGCTGCTGCTGGCGTCGGACGATGTGCGGGCGTTTGGGCGGTTGAGCCGCGGCGTTGCCGCGGTCGCGGAGCTCGATCGGGTGCGGCTCGAAACGCACCGCCGCACGCTGGCCGCGTATCGCTTCGCGGCCGCCGATTTCGATCGCATGCGTGCGGCGATTGCGGCGGCACGGAAAGAAGCGGCCGCGGCGCGCGTGG
>JANOZI010000497.1:0-1768 GCA_031429375.1 Acidobacteriota bacterium
GCCTGACCAGCCCGCTCGCCGCGGCACCTCCAGCCGAACGTCAAGCCCCCTGGCGCGGCCGGTCGCCACCGCGTTGGGGAAAATGATCGTGGTTCCCGCAAACACGTTGGGATCGGAGACTTCACGAATCGTGCGATACCAGATTGCCGCATCGAAGCGGAGCCGCCGCCCGAGCCATTGCTCGACCCCGAGGTCCCCGGCCCACTGCCGCTCGGGCTCGAGGGCAGCACCGCCGCCTTCATCGCCGCCGGCAAACGGCGAGAGCTGACGCGCCTGCTCGGACGACGACAGCAGCACGTTCTCGGGCTGCGGCGGCTGAAAAAATCGGCTGAGCGATCCGCGCACGACCGTGCTCGCGCCGGCGCGATAGGCCGCGCCGATTCGCGGACTCCACTGATGGCGATCGAGCAGCAGGCGGCTCGCATCGTAGCGGACGCCGGCGCTGACCGTCAGCGCCGATGAGGCCTGCCATTCATCCTGAGCGAACACCGACCACAACGATGGCGTCGCTCGCCCGGAGAACTCGAACGGCCGGCTCTGGTCGAATTCCAGCGCGGCCCCGCTGAAGCCGGCGTCTTCCGCCACGTCTTTGTCGGTCACGGCGAACTGGAATGCTTCGTCGAGTGCGAGACGCTGGATCTCGACCCCGCTCTTCAGCAAATGGCTGCCCGATTGGTGCGTGACAGCGGCGATCGCGCCCACGCGCGCGAGCGTCCGGTCGGCAGTCGCGATCAATGGAGTGTCCTGGGGACTGCTATGCAGTTGCGCGCCAGCACGCCGCGCGTAAGCCGCCAGTTGCGAGACCGTTGCCCGCGACCAGGTCCGCTGCCACGACGCCGATAGGTGGCGCTGCGAAATGTCCTGCTGCTGATCCTGGCCCGCGGCTTCTTGCGGTTCGGAATTCGGGACCTGATACGACGCGCCGCCCGCGCCCCAGCTGGTATTGACGAGATCGCGCGCGCCCGGCAGCCACGCGAGCTGGCCCGCCGTGCCCCGCGCATCGCCGCGGTTGTGAAGGTTGTCGGGATGCACCGGATCAAGAAAACGGGTCGAGCGTTGCCCGGTGCCGCCTCCCTGCAGCGTGACGTTCCTGCCGAGACGTCCGCCCGCCGACGCGCCGCCGCTCGTACCCTCGTCGAGTGCCTGTTCGACGTGTGCCGCGCCGGTCCATCGTTGGTGTGCGGCTTTCGACCGCACGTCGATCACACCGCCGGCCTTGTAGCCGAACTCCGCCGGAATGTAGCCGGTGATCACGCTCACGCTTTCCACCGACGACAGATCCGGCCCGAGCCCCGACAGCTGATCGATTCGCTCGTAGACCGGCACCCCATCGACGACATACAGAAACCCATCGTCGATGCCGCGGATGTGCAGCAGGCCGTTGTCTTCGGCGGCCCAACCTGGCAGCGTCGCCACGACATCCTGAATGCCGCGCGCGCCGATCCGCACCGGCACCCGATCGACGGACGCGCCGGCGACCGATGCGCGCGACGTCACCGAATCGGGCGCCAGCGGCGCTTCGACGATCACCGTTCCGGTCACGCGCGGAGGAAATCGCAGCGTCACGTCGATCGGAAGGCCTGCGTCAACCGACAGCGGGTAGAGCAGCGAATCGTCTCCCGTAGAAACGGCGCGAAGGGCGTAGCGTCCGGGCGCCACGCCGGCAAACACGAATCGCCCGGCGTGGTCAGAGGTCTGCGTCTCGAGCGATCCGCCGAGAGGGTCGGTCAGCTGAACCGCGGCGCCGGGCAGCGGCTGCCCCTGCACG
>JANOZI010000498.1:0-2300 GCA_031429375.1 Acidobacteriota bacterium
GTTGGCACCACCGCGGCCGTCGATCTCCCCGGGCGAGAACTTCGCGCGGTCAACCAGCACCTGTGCGGCCAGCATGTCCGGACCCTTGGCCTTGGTCGGGTTCTCAGCCGTAATCGGGGCGGTGCTTACGAGTAATGAGCAGAGCAGCGCCGTGGTTGAGACGGAAACGGATGAGATTCGAGTCATGCGCCCTTAAAGAGCAAGTTACGTGCCCAGCGTAGGGTGCCTAAGGTGCCTCTAAGGTGCCAAGGGTGCCTCTTGGGAGGCGACCAAAGGTGCGCGCGACGGTCATCAGAACGTCGCCAGGATGTTAGCCGGCGATCCAGTGCCGCCGGTCACCACCAGCGGCGCGATGGTCAGCATGAACTCCCATCGATTGAGCTTCGCCGCCATCACCGCGACACCTTCGAGGTCCTGGTTGTCGAGCAGGTTGATGCCGAGGCCCGTGAGCAGCAGCGTGTGAACGGGCAGTGCCATGCCTTCCACCATGGATGGCACGACGTCCTGTGCCGCGTCGCTGCCGACAAACGCCACGCCGCGCGCCTTGATCCACGGCGCGACCGAGGCGTGGAAGCCGGCGGCGTTGCGGCCGACGGGCCACGGCCCCACCTTCTCGCGTCGCGCCCAGCGGCCGGTGCGCAGCAGGATGGCGTCGCCCGGACCGATCTTGATGCCGGCCTTCTTTTCCCACGCCTCGAGATCCTCGACGTAGACCGGCGTGCCCGGCTCGAGGTAAGGCAGGCCGCGCAGGCGCGGGATGTCGATCAGGATGCCGCGCGTGATCACGCCCTGCTTGAGGTTGTCGATGCTTAGCTTGGTGCACCCGGTAGGCGTATTCACGTCGGCCGTTGGGTAACCGTTGTAGGTTTGTCCCTTGTAAAGGATGTGGCACAGCCCGTCGATGTGGCTGTGGGCGTAGCCATGGTACGAGACGCGATAGTTGTCCATCGTGTTCGCGCCGATCATGGTGTGCTCGAACGGACTGGCGTTGTCGTCGGCCTTGTCGGTCATGAGCGGGTGCGACAGCGACACCGACTGCCCTGTCCTGGCGAGCCCGATCGCTTTCTTCCGCGTGGCGTCGGTGAGCAGATTGGCCGAGCCGAGCTGATCGTTGGCGCCCCACCGGCCCCAGTTCTTGATCTGCTGGAACATGGTGTCGAACTCGGCGGCGTCGCGCGGCGCCCGAGACTCGGGGGCCGGCTGCGTCGCCGTATCAACGGCAGGGAACGACACGCCGACAGCAAGACAAGCCACGATCGCTAGCGTTCTAACCACGGGTCACCTCTTCCCTGATCAAGTACGGGCCACAGCAGTCACAGAGGCAGAGAGAATACAGAACACGGCAACCCGGGAAACACGGAAGATGCGGTTCGCTGGCCGTGGCGTATTGTCATCCGAAGTCTTGTCGTTCTAGTCGACAAACGCTTGTTGAACCGCCGCCTTGAACTTCTGCCGCAGCCCGTCGGGGCTGGCCGGCACATTTTGCGTCATCAGGATCACGACGGTCTCTCGTGCCGGATCGATCGCGAAGAACGTTCCCGCCGATCCGTCCCACCCGTACTCGCCCGCAGAGGTGAGATAACCACGCGCGTTCGGCGTGACGACGACGTCGACGTTGGCGAGACCCCAGCCCATCGCCCCGCCGCGCTGCTGGAGAACCGCCGGCGGCAGGCCGTTCGCGGTCATCGCCGCGGCGGTCCTGGCGCTGATCAACCGGACGCCGCCGAGCTCGCCCTTGTTGAGCAGCATCTGGCTGAAGCGCAAGAAATCCGGCACGGTCGACACCAGCCCCACCGCGCCTTCCAGCAGCTTCGGCCGTTCGGTGAACGGCATCGCTTCGATTTCGTAGGGAGAAAGCGGCCCGCCCTGCGCCGATTGATAAACGGTGACCAGCCGCGGGCGCGCCTCGGGCTCGACCCAGAACGAGGTGTCCATCATGCCGAGCGGCCGCAGGATGCGCCCGGTCACAAACGTGTCGAACTGCTGTCCCGACCACACCTCCACCAGCCGCCCGAGCACCGTCGTCGCCTCGCTATAGCGAAAGCGGGTGCCCGGGTCTTCCATCAGCGGCGCGCGCGTAATGTTGGTGATGAACTGCGGCAACTCGATCGATCGCGACCGCACTTGCAACTGGCGGTACAGGTCCGAGGTTCGATGACTCAAGCCCGAGGTGTGCAGCAGGAGGTCTTCTATCGTGACCGCGCGCGACGGGTGGCGCCGCGCGGCCGCGGCGGTGCCGGGCTGATGACCACGGCCGCCACCGGCGAGTACCGCGTGAAGCTGCGCATCCAGCCGATCGA
>JANOZI010000499.1:0-1516 GCA_031429375.1 Acidobacteriota bacterium
CAGCCGTAAAGGTTGTCGAACTTGCTCTTGGTCGCCGAATCGTTGACGTTGATGGCCGGGAACAGCAGCGTGTTGGCGGCGGTCATCTCGTAGAGACGATGCACGCCGGTGGTGGTCTCTTCGCTGACGCCCTTGATGCCCTTGGCGATCTTGGTCCACGTGCCGGGACGCGCCTTCAGCTCGCGGCGCAGCGTGTCGAGAATGACGCCCCATTCCTCGGAATCCTTGTCGGCGTTGAACGCGGGCACCTTGCCGGCCTTCTCGTACTCGAGCGCCTTGTGCACGAACAGCGTCGCGTCGCCGCCGTCGTCCAGGATCATCGTCGGGCCGCTGCCATCGGGCCACACCAGCGCTTCGACCGTGCACCACCAGTACTCGGCGAGCGTCTCGCCCTTCCACGCAAACACCGGTGTGCCGCGCGGGTTCTGGGCGGTGCCGCCGGATTCGGGCCGGCCGAGGGCCACCGCCGCGGCGGCGCTGTCTTGCGTCGAGAAGATGTTGCAGCTCACCCAGCGCACGTCGGCGCCCAGCGCGGTCAGTGTTTCGATCAGCACGGCGGTCTGCACGGTCATGTGCAGCGAGCCCATGATCTTCGCGCCGGCCAGCGGGGTCTGGCCCGCGTAGCGCGTGCGCAGGGCCAGCAGCCCGGGCATTTCGTGCTCGGCCAGCCGGATTTCGTTGCGGCCGAATTCGGCCAGCGCCAGGTCGCGGACCTTGAACGGCTCGCGGCCCGCCTTCTTCGCCAGGTCAAACGCATGCGCTTCGTTTACTGCAGTAGCCATCTCGATCTCCTCTGAAAATCGCGGAACTAAAGATTCCGCGCTACCTGTAACTTCGTTGCTGTTGCGACAAACAAACTGGGGCCTTTGGCGTCTTGGTCGGCGGGCAAGGGTGTGACCGTGGGCTTGTCGAAGCCGGCCGACTCGAGGTGTTTCTTGATCGTCTTTTCCGAGAACCCGAGCCACACGTGGCCCATCTGCTGCTGGTACTCCGCGCGGTCGTGCGGCAGCATGTCGACGATCAGCACGCGGCCCGACGGCGTCAGCACGCGGCTGACCTCGGCGAGCGCGCGGGCCGGTTCCGGCACGTGGTGCAACACGAGGGCGACAATCGCCACATCCAGTTGCCCGTCGTCTATCGGCAGCGCTTCCATGTCGCCGCGCCGCACTTCGACGTGCTGGGCACCCTTCAACCGTCGGCGGGCCGCCTGCACCATGTCGGACGAGCCGTCAACGGCGATCACTCGCGACACGTGCGGCGACACGAGCTCGCTCACCTGACCGGTGCCGCAGCCGAGGTCACCGACGGTCAGGCTCGGATCGATCAGCGCCAGCAGCGCATGCAGGTGGAATCGATCGCCGAAGAGCTCGGTGCGGAGATGATCCCACTGCCCCGACGCCGAAGCGAAGAACTCCTCGGATTTCGAGCGGCGGCGCGAGAGCACGCTCTTGAGCCGGCGCTCGTCGTGGTCGGCGCCGTTGCTGGCCGACACCTGCTCGCGGATCAGCGGCCACAG
>JANOZI010000500.1:0-3550 GCA_031429375.1 Acidobacteriota bacterium
CGTGGCGACGTAGCCCGGAACCACTTCGCCGTCCCACAACACGTTATCGGCGACCAGCAGGCCCCCGGGCCGAAGCAAATCCACGAGCCGGTCGAGCATCGGCTCGTAGAGTTTCTTGTCGCTGTCCTGGAAAATCAGATCGAACGGACCCGAGACCTTGTGGAGGAACCTCGCGGCGTCGCCGATCATCACGCTGATCCGATCGCCGTAGCCTGCCGCCGCGAAGTGATCGCGCGCCCGGCCGGCGCGAGCCGCGTCGTGTTCCATCGTGATCATCATTCCGTCGGCCGGCAACGCCGTCGCCAGCCACAGCGTTGAGTAGCCGATCGCCGTCCCGATCTCGAGGATGCGGGTGGCGCGGCACGACCGTGCCAGTGCATGTAACAAAGCACCGGTATCGGGATAAACCAGTGGCAGTCCCTCGGCGCGTCCCTCGCGATCGATCACCGCCAGCCGTTCGTGGGGGTCGCGTCGCAGGCCGGCGAGATAGCCAAGCACCGGTTCGGGCGTTAGCGGGGGCATGGGAGAACGAGAAATTGTACCAGACGAATCACGCGGCCACGCACTCCCCAGACATGGCCGCGCCTGGGCGCGCCCGCCGAGAGGCACCGGCCCGCGCTCGCTCTCGTTCGCCGGACAAATGTCGCTCAGCGCATTACGCGCGGGAGCGATGGACGTCTAAACCCGCACGGCGCCAGCGTAGCTTCCGCTCCATTTGTCTCTCGGCTCACTCGAACGCTCGCGCGGGCCGATGCCTCTCGGCCGCCGCGCGCGCGGAGAGAGGCCGTTCCGGCGTGAGCGTTCGAACGAGGCGACGACAAGCATCACGCGTCAAGTCGACTGGAGCCCACGCACGCGCCGTGCGGGTTTAGACGTCCATCGCTGAGGCGATTAATGTGGCGAAGGAGACTTGACCGCCGAGTGAGAGCGAGCGCCGGAACGGTCTCTCTCCGCGCAGCTCAGACCCCAAGCGTCTATCCGGCCCAGATCGCGTGCGAAATTGCATTTACAGTACCTGTTGGTTAGTCTCTTGGGCATAAACGATGCTGCGCGTGATCCACGCGACGGTCTTGTTCCCGGCGTGATGTTTGCGAGGTGTCTGATGAAAACGTGGCTGACCGTCGCCGCCTGCACCGCTCTGGTTTCGGTAGTCCTGGTCGCGCAAGCGCCGCCGCCACAAGCGCCGGCGGGGCCGCCGCGCGGCTCGTCGGGTCCACCCGAGCATGCGAAGGTGACGCCGATCAATAACCTGCCGAATCCGTACGAAACCGTGCGCAACTTCGGGACGCTGCCCGACGGCCGCAAATGGGGTTCGGTGAGCGCCATCCACGTCGATGCCGACGGCAAGCACATCTGGGCCGGCGACCGCTGCGGCACCAACTCGTGCGCCGGCTCGAAGGTCGACCCCATCGTCAAGCTCGACCCCAGCGGGAAAGTTGTTCAGAGCTTCGGCGCCGGCGTGATTCTGTGGCCGCACGGCATGGACGTCGACAAGCAGGGCAACGTGTGGGTGGCCGACGCACGATCGGCGACGCCGCAGGAGATCAAGCAGTTCCCCGACGCCGCGGGTAAGGGGCACACCGTGATCAAGTTCAGCCCGCAAGGCAAAGTGCTGTTGACCCTCGGCACCCCTGGTGAAGCGGGCGATCCGCCGGCGAAGTTCACCGAGCCCAACGACGTGCTGGTCGCGCCCGATGGCAGCATCTTCGTCGCGGAAGCGCACGGCGCCCAGTTTCTCGACGCGGCCGGCGGCCCCGGCGCGATCGGACGCATCTCGAAGTTCGCGCCCGACGGCAAGTTCATCAAGACCTTTGGATCGTACGGCTACGGCCCGAGCCAGTTCCGCGGTCCGCACTCGCTCGCGATGGATTCCAAGGGCCGCTTGTTCGTCGCCGATCGCGGCAACCGCCGCATCCAGATTTTCGATCAGGACGGCAAGCATCTCGACACCTGGTATCAGTTCAGCCGCATCAGCGGGCTCTACATCGATCGCCATGATGTGCTCTACGCGATCGACTCGGAGTCGGACGACAACTACAACCCCGGCTGGCGCAAGGGTCTTCGCGTCGGCAGCGCCCGCACCGGCGAGGTGTGGTACTTCGTGCCCGAGCACGTCTCGAAGAACCCGTCGGGCATGGGCGGATATGGGTCGTTTGGTGAAGGCGTCGCGGTTGACGCGCAGGGCAACGTTTACGGCGGCGAGGTCGGACCGATCCAGGGCATCACGAAGTTCATCCCGCGCTTGAAACGCTGAGGTTGATGTTCTGCAACGATGGTGTCCTCAATTGAACAGCCATCCTCCACTCCAAACAGGATAGTTGCGGGTGGAGGCACTCAATGCGATTTCGCAACAGGATCGTCACGCTCGTTCTACTTCCGGCAGTTCTCCTTGCTTCGCCGGCGTTTGCTCAGCAGTCTCGTGTCGTCGACGCCGCGCTCATGAATCAGGCGCTCGCCAACAAGGCGGCGTCCGAGACCGCGCAGCGCGATCTCGTGAGACGCGTGCTCGATCGCTCCGACGCCCGGCACGTCGCCGCGAGCCTGGGACTGAGCGCCGAGCGGGCCAGTTCGGCTGTTGGCATGCTCTCGGGTGCGGAGTTGAACACGCTGGCCCAGCACGCCGTCGCGGTCGAGGCCAACGACCTCGCGGGCGGCGCGAGTACGATCGTCATCTCACTGACGACGCTGCTCCTCGTCCTGATCATCGTGATCCTGCTGGCCAGTTAGGCGCGTCATCGCCGCGCGGCGCATGGCTCGCACTACGGTATCGGCGACGTCTGCGTTGGCCGTCCTGGTGGTGTGCGCGACCGCCGGGGCGGCGCCGATCGCAGGCACCCGGCTGATCGACGTGCCATTCCTGCCGCAGACCGAGGACCTGTGCGGCGGCGCGGCAGTGGCGATGGTGCTGCGCTACTGGGGCGAGCCGCAGGTCTACCCGGAGGATTTCGCCGCACTGGTCGATCGCAGTGCCTCTGGGATCCGTACCGACGTCCTTGCCGCCGAGGTGACGCGGCGCGGCTGGCGGTCGTTTCCGATCGCCGCCGGCGCAGGTGCGGGCGGCGAATCGATTCGAACGCACGTCGATCAAGGGCGTCCGATCGTGGCGCTGATCGAAGCCGGTCCGAACCGCTATCACTACGTCGTGATCGTGGCGTGGACGGGCGCGCAGGTCATCGTGCACGATCCGGCGCGCGCGCCATTTCGGGTCATGTCGCACGCCGAGTTCGATCGCGCATGGACGGCGACAGGCCGCTGGGCACTGTTGGTGTTGCCTCGCGATGACCGGCCGCGGCCGCCGGCTGATTCCGACACACTGACAACCACCACTGTGCCGCGCGCGACCGGCACGTGCGCGCCGCTGATCCAGAATCTGGTCGAACTCTCACGCACTGACGTCGCGGCAGCCGCCACCGGGCTGCTGGCGGCCACCGAGCTCTGCCCCGCGGATCCCGCGGCCTGGCGCGAGCTTGCGGGGGTGCGGTTCCTTCAATCACGCTGGGCCGACGCGAGCGATCTTGCCGAGCACGCCGCCGAGCTCGATCCGGCTGAC
>JANOZI010000501.1:0-12447 GCA_031429375.1 Acidobacteriota bacterium
ACTAGCCGGGATGAATCGTCGTGGCGCCACTCCTGTCCTGGCCTGCGCCGCGTTGGTGCTGATCGCCGCCGGCGCGGAGGCGCGGCAAACGGGCGATCTCTTCACGCGCGGCACCGTCGCCGTGGAGTTCGGCTTCAGCCCGATGACCGAGGCCTGGAACCTGAACGAGCGCCACGAAACGCTGGTGGAGGGCACGGCGGCGATGTGGGGAGCGATCGGACGGAGCGTCTGCCTCGGCGTCGAATTCAGCCACCTGCGCGTCTACCAGCAGATCCCCGATGCATTCGTCCAGGGTTTGTCGCCGCTCGTGCGCTGGCGGTTTGTCGATCGCGAACGGTGGGAGATGTTCCTCGAGATCGGCCCCGGCATCTCCTGGTCGGATCTGCCGGCGCCGCAGCGCGGCACGAAGTTCAACTATTTGTTTCAGACCAGCGCCGGAGTGGTGCGCCGGGTGGCTGGTAACGCTCACGCGGTGATCGGGTTCCGGTTCCTTCACCTGTCGAACAACGGGCGCGAAGGGCGGGAGCGCAATCCAGACCTGGAGATGCTCGGCCCGTTCGCGGGATTTTCGTTTACGTTCTAACTTCTAACTTCTAACTTGAAGTCAGCCAAGTCCATCGCCCAACCTAACTCTTTTGAAATGCCTTTCGAACTTCCTGAACTGGGTGCCGAACAGACGCGTGGAGGAGGTCAGGATGCCTGCCAACTGGCGCGGCCCTGGGCAACTACACCAATGATTTGTGGACAATGCGGAACGGTTACGCGCTGTGTACTGAAGAAGGACTGGCGACCTAGGCCGGACCCTTGGCGGTCTCGACGTTCACGGCGTAGACAGACCTTGGCGGCGGAGCCTTTGGCAACGAGCCACAATGGATCGACCGCGCCATGCGGCGCGTGTTGACGAAAGTTATCGGCGTCGGTCTGGATGTCCGTGTCGTGAGCTATGGCAAACCAGACGCTGTGCTCGAGCGCCTCGTTGCGGAGTTCGGCTGAAGGCGAAACCATGGTGAGGGTCTTCTACAGTTCACAGTACGTGGGGTCCGCGTACGCCTTCGAAACGACCCGCAAGGCGAAGTGGGTCGCGGCTTCGTTGACCAGTCCTCCCTCGGCGTCGGCGAGCTCCCGCGAAGCGACGGAAGTTGTGAACTGGCTGCTCGATATGGACGTCATCCGCCAGCCATCAAAGAAGAATGGCGACGCGAAGGTCATCGCTTGGCTGGAGGCAGAACAGCACCGCTGCTACACGAGCACGGGTTCGTGACCAGCGATCCGCTTTCCCGTCTAAAATTCCAGATGTTCAAATGGCTGGTCTTGGCTTTTGCCATTGCACTGCTTGCCGTGCCTTCTGTGGCGCAGCCAGCACCTTCCATCCCCATCTCCGGCGTCGTCGTTGACGCCGATACCCGCGCCCCGATCCCGAATGCCACGGTTTCGGCGGGCGCCGCTCGCGTCACGGCCGATGCCGCCGGTCGCTTCACGCTGCTGGTCGAAGTCGGACGCGTGACGCTGCTGGTCGAAGCCAGCGGATACTTTGCACTCACGACGACGCTCGAGGTTCCCGAGGCGGGACTTTCCGGCGCGGAACTGGCGCTCGCCCGCGAGACACCATTCGCGACCTCGGTTGCCGTGACCGGATCGGCGCCCTCGGCGGCGCCCGCCACCGTGGTGGTGCCGCCCGTGCAAGTGCTGCGCACGCCAGGCGCCCTCGACAACGTTTATCGCACGCTGCAGACCTTGCCAGGCGTGGCGGCGACCGAGGAGTTTGGCAGCCGGCTCGCGGTCCGCGGCGGCTCGCCTGATCAAAACCTGACCGTGATGGACGGCGTCGAAATTCACGATCCGTATCGGCTCTTCGGGCTGACCAGCGCCTTCAATCCCGAAACGATTCAGCACTTCGAATTGGCGACTGGCGGCTTCAGCGCCAAGTACGGTGACCGCCTGTCGTCGCTGCTGGTGGTCGAGAACCGCGATGGTTCGCGAACGGAGGGGCTCACTGGGTCGGCCTCTCTCAGCATCACCGACGCAAACGTGGTGTTCGAAGGGAAGTTGCCGGGAGACGCGGCCGGATCGTGGCTGGTGACCGGCCGCCGGACGTATTACGACCTGGTAGCCGAGCGCATCACCGATCAACAGTTCCCCGCCTTCGCCGACCTGCAGGCCAAAGCCGTCTGGGAACCAGCCGCCGGCCGCAAGGTATCGTTCTTCGGCTTGCTCAGCCGGCAGGCGGCCGCCGTCGAGATCGATGAGGACGACGCGCGGGGAGAGTTCCAAGACGATACCGACAACGACCTGGCCTGGGCGCGGTTCGACTCGTCGATCGGCACCACCGGCCAGTCCCACACCATCGTCGGCTACTCGGATACGCGATCGACGTTCGGCGTCGACGCGAATTTCGAGCAAACCAGCCGCCGATCGAACGCCCCTGGCAACGACGCCTTTGGCATCGCCAACGTGGTGTTCGAGCGCGCGCTGTCGGTCAGGGACGTCTCCGTGAGGCAGGAGTTCTCGTGGGCGCTCGGCGGGCATGTAGTGGAGAGCGGCGCCGAGGCTCACCGGTTGTCGACGGCGTTGCGCTACGAGATCATCGGCGACCGCAATCCCAGCGCCGATAACGGATCCAGCGTGCAGGGCGGAGCGGGCCTGCCGGATCTGCTGGTCTCCTCCCAACAGTCCACCCGTGTCGGCGCGTGGCTGCAGGATACGTTTCCGGTCGGCCCGCGCGCCTCGGTCCAAGCGGGGTTGCGGTGGGACCGCCCTGGCACTACCGGAGAGAACCTGTTTTCGCCACGGGCGTCGGCGTCGTTCCGCGTCGGCGCGAGCACCAGCCTGCGCGCGGCGGCGGGCATTTACACACAGAGCCCTGGCTACGAAAAGCTGGCGCAGAGCGACTATGTGCTCGACCTGACAAGCCCTGCCGCCGGACCGCTGCGCAGCGAGCGATCGGCGCAAGCATCGGCGGGCATTGAGCACGACCTGGGCGGCGGCGTGGCGCTTCGCCTCGAGGGCTATGTCAAGCGGTTCACGGACCTGTTGACAGGTCAGCTCGAGTCCGGGGCGGATCGCCTGGCCCGCGTCTCGCGCTACGACTTCCCTGCCGACTTGCGATCCAGCGTCCCGGTCGAACCCATCATCACGACCATCCCCGTCAACGACGGCCGCGGCCGGGCCTACGGTTTCGACATTTTCGTGTCACGGCCGAGCGCGCCCGCCGGTTCGCGCGTCAGCGGGTGGGCCAGCTACACCTGGGGAAAGGCCTCGCGCGACGCCTACGGCCGCAGGGCGGCGTTTGAGTACGATCGCCGTCACGCCTTCACGGTGGTCGCGGCGTATCGCTTCTCGCCGAGCTGGGAGCTGGCGACGACGACCCGGGTGGCGTCCGGGTTCCCGCGCACCGCGCCGGTCGGCGTCCGCGTTGCTGCGGCGGAGGACGCCCTCGACCTCGACGCCGACGGCGTCACCGGCGAGCTGCTGCCCGACCGGGATGCCGCGGGTCTCCTGGTCTACGAGGTGGACCTCGGTGATATCGCCAACATCAACCGGGCGCGGCTGCCGGTCTTTGCCCGCGCCGATGTGCGCGTCACCTGGCGTCCGCGCGGGGCCGCCGGCCGCTGGGAGCTCTATGCCGAGATCATCAACCTGCTGGACCGCGAGAACGCCGGGGCGTTCGACCCGCGACTCGAGTACGACCCAGCGTCCGACCAGCCGCGCATAGTGGAAGTGCGCGACCAGTCGATTCCCAGGCTGCCGACGCTCGGGGTGCGCTTCCGGTTCTGAGTCAACCGCTGCCGAGTAGTGAGTTGCGATGGCGCGACTGTTGTGAGCTATTTAGTGGTCGTGACAGGGGGCCAGCGCGTGTCGACCGGTTTCGCGGCATCGGCGGTGATCTCGAGATCGGCGCAGTGGTGATACGCGTAGCCGCCAGGCTGGTTGTAGGCGTGGTCCGCCATGAATTGGATCACTTGTAACGTGCACTTCGCGCAGGTGATGTTCGGCAACTCGAGATCCGTTTCCCATGGCGTCATCGGGGTCTTGGGCCGCGCGGACGCGGCCTCTCCCGGCCTGGGATAGTGCTGGAACAATCCGTCGGCAAGCACCGGAATCTGCGGTGGGCTCTGGATCTGCGCCCAGACGGAATAGAGCCCCTTCTCCGTCCACTTTTCGGCCGTGTAGGGATCGGCCGGCAGCTCCGTCCGCGAGTTCACGGCCAGCGCCACCCGGTAATGACCGGAGTGGAAGATCGTCTCCTGGATCTTGAGGTGAAGTTTCGAGCCGCCGTTGACCTTGGTGATCGCCTTGGACAGGATGGTGTCGTTCTGCCCTTTGGGATCGCCGCCGCACGGACCGATCTTCTGCGGGTCGCCGAGATCGTTGCTGACCAGCCACGGGGTGGGCGCCAGCATCTTGAAATGCGCATTGGTGTCGGCGGCCGATGCCAGGCCCGCGACACACACGACGACAAAGCGGATGATGTGTTTCACGGCCCTCATGATACCCCGGCCCTGCCAGGTTCGATCGGCATGATGTCGCAGTATTGCCGAGTAGCCAACTTCGGCCTCATACAGACGCATGGTAGTATTTATACAGACGGAGAGACCATGGCCAGAATAGTTGCTGCGAAGCGCTCCAAAACACCCGTCGGTCGGCGCGGTCCGGGCAAACGAGCCGGCTGGGTCCGAAAGAATGTGCTCATGGATCAGCACAAGCTCGACGCCGCGCGCCGCGCCCTAGGTGTCGATACCGAAACGGAGGCGATCGACCAGGCGCTTGATTTGTTCAGCTTCCGTGAAGAACTCGCGAAAGGATTCGCTGCCGTTCGCCGAAGCGGCGGTATCCAGGATGTGGTCGAGAACCGGCGCAGGGTGTGAAGTACGCGCTCGATACGCACATCTTCATTGACGGCTTCCGCAGCGAGGAAACGCAAGCGGAAGTGTTCGCCTTCCTGAAGCAAGCGCTGCCATTCACGTACCTGAGTGCCGTCGTGATGCAGGAGCTGGCCACCGGTGCGAGGACGGCTGACGCAGCCCGCAGCCTGCAGCGCGGCATATTTGACCCGTTCGAAAGGCGTCGGCGTGTGTTCGCGCCGACGTCCGCTGCGTTTGTCGATAGCGGCCGCGCCGTGGCCGCTGTCGCTTCGCAGGAAGGATGGCAACTGCTCGACGAGAACCCCTCGCTGCTCAACGATGCGCTGATTGCCACGTCGTGTCGCGAGCAGGGCATCACGCTCATCACGAAGGATGCCGACTTCAAGCGCCTGGCACCCTTCGTCAAGGGCTTTCGTTACTTAGCTCCGTGGCCGATGAGCGGCCCGCCAAGCTGACAGCGGGGAAGTTACTAGACTTCCGTCCGTTCCGCGCTTCTCTCAATCCCACCAGAGCCGCACCGCCGTCTGCCCCGAATCCAGAAGTGGCTGATCGATCTCGTCGTGCTCGTCGGGGCGTCCCACCGAATGGAACTGGTCCTCATCCGAAAGAGGCGCGCCTCGACCCGAGTGCCGATCGGCGTTTGCAGGAGGAACTCCAGCAAGGCCGACGCATCGACGACGATCACGCAGACTCGCGTTCGTCTCGGATGACAACGGCCGCCGGCGTCTTCAAAGTCACGCGCTTTCGACTGTGGATTCGGGTCAGCATCTCGGCGCGCGTGGGTCGCGCGGCCAGACGTTCAAGTTCCGCCAGAAGGTAATCGGAGAGCGTCTGTCCTGAGTCCGCGGCCCGGACCTTCAACTTGCGGTGCAGCGCGTCCGGCACCTTCCTGATTTGGACCATTTTGGACATGCGTTAAGCCTGCGTGCATACTGGCCGCATGTCAAGGTTCAGGGCCAAATGCCGAGCGCACGGCGGACCGCGACGAGTTGACCGACGTGGTAGGCAGTGTGATCGGCGGTGAGCAGAACGGCACGCAGGTAGGTCTGATTGTCTTTGCCGGTAGGAACGGCCGCAGTCAGATCGTCGACCTCGCGGGCGAGCCGTTTCAGTTCTTCGCGCGAGCGCGCGTACGACGCGAGCGCATCCTCCCAGGCTTTCTGATGTGGCGGCGTGGGGTCCCTCGGCCAGTAGTCGTCTGGCCACTTCATCGTGTGCTCGTAGGCGGCGTTCACGCAGAAATCGAGGATGTCGTCCTGCGCGAGCCTGATGTGCTCGACGAGCTGCCACGGCGAGTGCTCGAAGCCGGCGGCGCGTGCCCCGCGCTTGTCGGGTGTGATTCCCTCGACGGCCTTGTCGAATCCGACATGCGCGTCGTCCCAGTCGAGGACGCGCGCCAGGTGATCGCGGAGAACGCGGGTCGACTCGTGCATGCGGCTCCTCCAGGCTAGATCTGCTTGATGTGGTCGGCCACGCGCAAGGCTTGTGCCGCGATCGTCAAGCCGGGGTTCACCGCGGCAGACGACGGAAAGAACGACGCGTCGACCACGAACAAATTGTCGATGTCGTGGGCGCGGCAGAACGGGTCGAGCACCGACTGGCGCGGATCGGTCCCGAACACGAGCGTGCCGCACTGATGCGTCGTGTTCTTCGCCTTGTGCGAATGCGACACCACCATCCAGAAGCCGAGCCGCCGCAGCATGCGCTTGGTTTCTTTTACCAGTTGGGCATGCGCGGTGAGGTTGTTGGCGCGATAAGTGAGGCGGATCTTTCCGTCGTTCTCGATCGTGACGCGATTGTTCGGGTCCGGCAGATCTTCCGACATCGCCAGCCAGTCGACGCCGCGAGCGACCCAGGCGTCGTACGCCCACACCGGCACCGACGGCACCACCGTTTGCGCCATCACGCCGTGCGTGCGGCCCTGTGACTGGATCTGGCCGAGCGGGTATGTCGTGTTCGGACCCTTGAGATAGAAGTCGTTGACGGCCACGGTCTTCTGGAACACGGTGTCGTTGCGGCGAAACGGATGGAACGCCTGCATCATCGTCGCCAGGTGCGCCATGTAGCGGCGCCCAACCAGGCCCGACGAATTCGCCAGGCCGTCGGGATGCTTGTCGTTGGCCGACCGCAGCAGCAACGCCGCCGAGTTCACCGCGCCGCACGACACGATCACCAGCGGCGCCGAGACGCGGAAGGTCTCGCCCGGGCGCTCGACCTCCACCCCCGCGATGCGCTTGCCGCTGGCGTCGGTAAACAAGCGGCGCGCCTTCGCGTTGGTCCACAACGTCACGCCCTGCTGCACGGCCGGCTTGATGCCGCACACATCCGCATCGCTCTTTGCGTGGATCTTGCACGGGAACGAATTGCAGGTGTTGCACAGGACGCAGCCTTCGAGCAGGCCCAGCGGCAGCGGCGACGGATGCAGCCCCTGCTGTTGCAGCTGATCGACGATGCGCTGCACCACGGCTGAGTGCGGCACCGGCGGAAACGGATAAGGACCGCGCGCCGGCTCGGTTGGATCGATGCCGTGCTGCCCGTGCACGTTGTAGATCTGCTCGGCACGGTCGTAGTACGGCTCGAGCGCCTCGTAATCGATCGGCCACGCCGGCGAGATGCCGCCGATATGCTCGATAGCCTTGAAGTCTTCACGCCTCAGCCGGTAGAGCACCGTGCCCCAGAACTTCGTGTTGCCACCGACGCAGTAGTGCGTGTATGGCCGGAAGGCATCGCCGGCTTCGTCGAGCCAGGTCTCGGTGGTGCGGTAGCGCAGCTGCTTCCACACCGAGTCGGGGTTCCAGTTGTGATCTTCCTGGGCGATGAAGTCGCCGCGCTCGAGCACCAGGATGCGCGCGCCACAGCCGGCGAGCGCTCGCGCCATGGTGCCGCCGCCGGCGCCACTGCCAATAACAATGATGTCGAAGGTGTTGGTCACCGCGCGTAAATCTGATCCATCAGCCGTTGATCGTCCATCGCGCGTTCGAGGCTCATCTCCGGAACTGTGCCCTCGAGTATCGCCCGCCGGAAATCCATATACATCGCCTGGTAGCCGCGCATGTCACGGAAGCCCGGGAACATCAGCCGCGGCAACCCCTGGCCGCGCGCGAGCAGCACGACCCCGTTCGATTCAAACGTGATCACGCCACGGCGTCCCATCAGCTTCGACAGTCGCAGGCCCTTCAGCATCGATGGGATCTCGCGCGAGTAATAGAGCGAACCCACCGCACCGTTGTCGTACTCGAACGCGACCATCATGCTCTTGGCGCGTCGATCGGGGCCCTGAGGCGACCCTTCGACTCCGCTCGCGCTCGCGCGCGCGTCGCTCAGGGCAGGCACCGCGGGGCGGTAGCCGGTGATCTTGGTAATCTTCGGCCCCAGGCTCGCCGCGAGGTGCAGCCAGTGAATGCCTTCCTCGAAAAACGCGTCGCCTCCCGCCATGCGCTCGTCGTTGCGCCAGTCGTCGGCGGCCTTCAGGCGTTTGACGATGGTGTTGAAGTGGGCGAAGACCATTTCGCCGATCACGCCGTCGGCCAGCAGCTGCCGCAGCATGATGGCGAGCGGCTTGTAATGATCGTTCTCGCCGATCAAGACCACCCGCCTGGCGCGATCGCGCGCCTCGCGCACCGCCTCGTAATCGCCCATCGCCGGAAACGCCGGCTTCTCCACGAGCACGTGCTTGCCGGCCGCCAGCGCCTGCAGCGTGAGGTTCAAGTGGAACGCCGGCGGCACCGCGATCACGACGGCGTCGACCTTCGGATCGTTGATCGCCTCGGCGTAGTCCGCATAGCTGCCCGTGCCGCGGAACTCGCCGCAGAACGCGGCCGCCTTCTCTTTGTCGCGGCTGGCGTAGCCGCAGACGATCTCGGACCGGAATCGCTTCAGGTTGCGGCTATGGACTCGGGTGATGAAGCCGCAGCCGAGAAAGGCGATGCGGAGGGGCGCAGGCATCCACCGCAATGATATAACTCGGGCGGTGTCCGAGCCCGACGACATCGAGACGCACTACCGGCAGTCAGCATTCATCCAGGAGATTTGTGTTCTTGACCGGCACGCCGTGGTGGTGCCGAACATGGCCCTCATCCGCAAGAAGCAGATCGTCAACGTTGGCGACATCCTGCGCTTCGAGGTGGAAGGCCTGCAGGTCGGCCTCGTCTCACACCAGCACATCTCGAGTTACGACGTGTGGTTCGAGCCGTTGCCGCGCACCGCCACGGGCGAGATCGCGCGGCAGGAGGTCGAGCGGATCGTCGGCGAGCGCCGCCGTGCAGCCGAAGCGCCGCTGGCCGCCGCGGATCAGGCGTGGCTCGGCGATCCTCACGCGGCCGCTGCGGTCGCGGTCATGCTGCCGCGGCTGCGGGCGGGTGCGCGCATCGCGCCCGGCGCCAACCTCGAGATCGACCTGGGGCTGGATTCGGTGGACCGGGTCGAGCTCGTCGCCGAGCTCGAGCACCGCTTTGGGGTCCAGCTTCCCGCGACGGCGGCATCAGAGATCTTCACGGTACGCCAGCTCGTTGATGCGGTCAGGACCAAGGACGAACGTCAAGGTTTGTCCGCACGCGAGGATGTGTCGTGGCCCGCGATGCTCGAGGATTTGCCGCCGGATAGCGATCCGATCCTGAGCGGACTTCTCGAGCGCAAGCCGTTCGCCGCGCCAATCCTCTATGTCGCGGCACGGGTGTTGCGCTTGCTCTGTCGTGTCAACGTGTCGGGATTGGAACACCTGCCCGCGAGCGGGCCGTTTCTCGTCTGCCCGAATCACCAGAGCTATCTCGACCCGCTGTTTGTCTGCGGCGCGCTGCCGTATTGCGTGTTCCGCCGGCTGTTCTTCATCGGCGCGGTCGAGTACTTCGAAACGCCGCTCACCAAGTGGGCGGCGCGGACGGTGAACTTACTGCCGGTCGATCCCGACTCGAACCTGCTGCCGGCGATGAAGGCGTGCGCGTTCGGGCTCCGGCACGGCAAGGTCCTGCTGCTCTTTCCGGAAGGCGAGCGCTCGATCGACGGCACGGTGAAGAAGTTCAAGAAGGGTGCGCCGATCCTGGCGCGGCACCTGGGCGCGCCGATCGTGCCGGTGGCGCTCAAGGGCATCTACGAGCTGTGGCCCCGCAACCGTACGCTCAACTGGCGCGTGTTGTGGCCGTGGAGCGGCCACCGCTTCACAGTGGCCTTCGGGCCGCCGATGACCGTTGGCGGCAGCGAGAGCGACAGCGAGGCGGCGCTGAGGCTTCGCGACCGGGTCGACGAGATGTGGCGGGCGAAACGGTGACCCCGGTGTTACCGCGGGGTCACATTCCTGGTGGCAAAGGCCGTCAGCGCGCTCTGTTCCGAGTCGTGCACGTCGAACACGGCCAGCAGCTTGGTCATGATCATCAGGTCCTGAACGCGCTTGCCCAGGTTGCAGATCTTGACTTCGCCATTGTTCCGCCTGGCCGTCGCCAGGCACGCGACCAACTCTCCCAGGCCGCTGCTGTCGATGTAGCTCAGGTCCTTGACGTTGATCAGGACCTGCTTGCGGCCCTGGAAGAACACGCTGGTCACCTTCTCTTTGAGGTGCCCGCTTTCGTCAGAGTTGGAGAGTTTTCCCGAGAGGTCGATCACGGTCACGTCGCCGAGTTGTCTTTCCGAGATAGGCATAGGGGGCCTCCGGGTCAGATACTCGCACACTTACGGGGTTCAGAGATCAGGGTTCAGAGGTCAGGGACCCCGACTACAGGTCCCGGTCCCGGACGCCAATCAGATACAGAATCCCGTCGAGCCCCATTGACGAAATCGACTGGCTCGCACCCGAGCGGACCAGCGGCTTGGCGTGAAACGCAATGCCGAGGCCGGCCAGCCGCAGCATCGGCAGGTCGTTGGCGCCGTCGCCGACGGCGATGCACTGCTCCAGGCTGAGGCCCTCGACCGCCGCGATCATCTGCAGCAGCTCCGCCTTTCTTGCCCCGTCGACGATGGGCGGCACGACGTCGCCGGTGACGACGCCATCCCGCACGTCGAGGGTGTTGGCGTGCAGGTGATCGATCCCCAGGCGTTGTTGCAGCACGCGGCCGAAGAACGTGAAGCCGCCGGACAGGATCGCCGTCCTGTAGCCAAGCCTGTTCAGCGTCGCGACGAGGCGCTCCGCGCCGTCGGTCAGGGGAATGTCGGCGATCACCTGCTGCAACTTCGCTTCAGGAAGTCCTTTGAGCAGCGCGACCCTGCGCGTGAACGATTCCTGGAAATCGAGCTCGCCGCGCATCGCGCCCTCGGTGATCGCGCGCACCTGCTCGCCGGCGCCGGCGTGGCGCGCCAGCTCGTCGATCACCTCGCCCTGGATCAGCGTGGAATCCATGTCGAACGCGACGAGACGCCGGTTGCGGCGAAAGATCGAGTCGTGCTGAAACGCCACGTCGACGTCGCCCGACGAGGTCAGCGCCGTCAGGCGGGTGCGGACCGAGTCTTCGTCGACCTCGGTGCCGCCGGGTGACGTGGCGGTGAACTCCACGCAGAAGCGCGGCTCGCCGCCGGATGGCCGCAGCCCCAGCCGCGACGACAGCCGATCGATCCGATCGATGTTGAGTCCTGCGCCGGCCAGTACGCCCGAGACGTCGGCGATGTGCGTTGCGGTAATCGCCGGTCCGAGCAACGTGATGATGAAGCGCCGCCGCGCCTGCGCGCCGACCCACGCTTCGTACTCCTCCGCCGACGAAGCCGAGAACTTGACCTCGACGCCGAGCCGGTGCGCTTCGAGCAACAGGTCGGTCAGCAGCGCCGACGAGCGCAGCTCTTCGGAGAGCTCGATCAGGATGCCGAACGCCAGGCCGTCGTGAATCACCGCCTGGCCGATGTCGAGCACGCGCGCGCCGTAGCGCGCGAGGATCGAGGTCAGGGCATGCGTCACGCCAGGCCGGTCGTGGCCGGTGACGCGGATCAATAGCGCGCTGGACGTGATCAACGCGGGGCCGGCGGGAGGGTCTTCATCAGCCACGATGCGATCGCCGACGTCACGCCCGTTGACATTTTTGCATCCGGGCCGAGCGACGCGTACTCGGCGAGCTCACCGGTCTTGGCCGGGACGAACAGGTGATTGACGCCGGGCACCTTCACGACCTGCACGGGCGCCTTGTTCTTGCGCTCGCGCGCGAAGAGCGCGAGCTCGTCGGCGTGATGCGGTGTGACCTGCATGTCGAGCTCGCCCTGCACGATCAGCACCGGCTGGCGAACCTCGCTCATGGCCCTGGCCGGGCTGAAGGTCAGGAAGCTATAGAACCACGGCGTATCGGCGACCCGTCTCACCGACTCGGGAATGTCGATCCATCCGGTGCCCTTGATCACCGCCTGGTTGATGCGTTCCTGCAACGCCAGCTTCTCCGCCCGCTGCGCATCGTCGATCTTCATCTGCGACAGCAGATGCTTTTGCTGTTCGATCACCAGCTGGGCGCCGGTCGTGGCGATACCGGCCATCAGCACCAGCGCCGAGACGCGGTCGCGTTCCCGGCCGGCGGCGAGCATGGCGACAGCGCCGCCTTCACCGTAGCCGATCAGGGCAATGCGGTCTTCGTCGACGTCCTTTTGCTTGCCGAGCCACAACAGGATCGAGCGCGCGTCTTCG